>CAMTOT010000005.1 GCA_947074165.1 uncultured Bacteroidales bacterium | reverse complement strand
GAGATAATGAGCGGTGACTGGAGTTCAGACGTGTGCTCTTCCGATCTATAGGTAAAATATAGCTTTAAAGAATGATATCACCGCTTTTTTTATAAAAACAGCATTAGATTTTAATTAGTATTTTTCAGTGTTGTAAATATAAACTTAATAAATAATATATGTTATTAATATATTGTATAAAATTAAATATGTCTTATGTTAAACTGGATCCCTAAAATAGGATCATGCAACTATGGAAAACGGGTTTCTGATTAATTATGAAAGTATGATAGTGTAAAAAATCGATATATAAATCAAATTAATCCATCAATAATTAAAATACTCCATTCTGCAATAATGAGGTTATCAATAATTTCGTAGTACATAAATCACATTTTAATACTATGAGAAATATAGTAATCTTATTACCTATAATTTGTATGATAACGGCTTGTCAACACAATGGCAATTCGATTGACCGAAAAGCTTTATTGGAACGAAACAGTCCCCGGATATTTAATGTAGATACGCTTTCTTCATTTACGGTAGGCAATGGCGATTTTGCCTTTACTGTAGATGCAACAGGACTTCAGACATTCCCTGTCGAATATAGCAAAGGAATTCCACTTGGGACGCAGTCAAACTGGGGCTGGCACAGCTTTGATAATGAGGCAGGATATAAACACGAAGAAACTTTGAAATTATATAATTTCAGAGGAAAAGAAGAACCATACTCCATTCAGTATAAAGAGGCTGGACGAAATCAGGATGCTTCAAACTGGTTTAGAGTCAATCCACACCGTATCCATCTGGGGTGTGTCGGATTTGATATAAAGAAGAGTAACGGAGTCAATGCTTCGTTGTCAGATATACAAGATGTAAATCAAAAACTTGATCTTCGAAATGGAATTATAAAAACCAGATTCAAACTGGATGGCAAATCTGTAGCAACCAGTGTTGTTTCAGACTCAGTTCGAAGTATGATTGGCGCTAAAGTAGAATCGCAATTGTTTACTGACGGGCAGCTTGCAATAAATTTAAAATTTCCTTATCCGACGGGCGGACATTGTGACGATGCCTGCAATTGGGATCAAAATGAAAAACATAATACGAAGATTATCAGCACCGAAGATGGTAAAGCGCTTATAAAGCGTGTTATTGATGATACAGAATACTATGTTTCATTAACATGGAGTGGAAGCGCTGATATTTCTAATCAGGATAATAATATTATTAAACTTACGCCTCTTGGCGAAAAAGTTGAGTTTACATGTGAATTCTTACAGGATACGATATTAAATCCTGTTAAATATACCAATGTAAAAGATGGAGCTGAGAGATACTGGAATAGATTCTGGGATGAAGGCGGGATGGTTGATTTTAGTAATTGTAAAGATAGCAGAGCGCAAGAGCTTGAGCGAAGGGTTGTTCTTTCTCAATATTTGATGGCCGTAAACTGTTCAGGTTCAGTGCCACCACAGGAAACAGGTCTTACATATAATAGTTGGTATGGTAAGTTCCATCTTGAAATGCATTGGTGGCATGCGTCACACTTCCCACTTTGGGGACATCCGGAGTTATTGAAAAGATCTATTTCTTGGTATTCAAAAGCATATCCCAACGCAAAGAATATAGCAGAACGCCAAGGGTTTGAAGGAGCAAGGTGGATGAAGATGACTGATCCTTCCGCTCTTGAAGCACCATCAAGAGTCGGTTCATTTCTTATATGGCAGCAACCACACCTTATATATCTTGCAGAATTGCTTTACAGATCAAATAGAGATGAAGAAATAATAAGCAAATATTACAATCTTGTACAAGAGACTGCGCGCTTCATGTATTCTTTTGCTGATTATGATGAAGATAATGACAGATATATACTTAAGGGTGCAATACCGGCACAGGAGTCGCTGCGTGCATCAGAAACTATAAATCCTCCGTTTGAATTATCTTATTGGCATTTTGCTCTTTCTGTGGCGCAAGAATGGAGAGAGCGTAAAGGAGAGGAGCGTAACCTTAACTGGGATAGGATGATATCAAAGCTTTCTACTTTGAAGTCGCAGGATGATGGGCTTTATCTAGCCGCAGAAGACGCAGTGGATACATATAATGATATTCGTTTTACATCTGATCATATGGCAGTACTTGGTGCTTTAGGGATATTACCTAAGTGTGATCTTGTTGATTCCGAAAAGATGAAGAATACTTTTGACTGGGTGTACGATAACTGGAATTGGAATAAGACATGGGGATGGGATTACCCTATGACCGCGATGAATGCTGTAAGAGTAGGAGAGCCGGAAAAAGCCGTTAATGCTTTATTCCTCGGTAAACGTACTAATACTTATCTTATAAACGGTCATAATTATCAGGATGGGCGTTTGAGAGTGTATCTGCCCGGTAATGGCGGTTTGCTTACAGCTGTAGCTCTTATGTGTGCCGGTTGGGATGGATGTGAAGAGGAAAATCCGGGATTTCCGAAAGATGGAAACTGGGATGTAAGATGGGAAGGATTAAGTCCTATGCCCTAATAGCCATATAAACCACAAAAATAGATTATGAAATATAATGTAAGATTCATCGCCTGTATGTTTGGGATTTTTACGCTTTTTTCTTGTAATGATCAAACAAATAAAGACGATATAGATATAGAGGGAGTAGACTGGATTCAGACATGCGGTGCCAAATCATATCCAAAAACGGAGAGGTTCTTTAGTGTGCATGATTATGGCGCAGTTGGTAACGGTATTGATGACGATACGCGATTTATTCAGGAAGCTATTGATATTTGCGCTGAATCCGGGGGTGGTATCGTGACATTTGCTCCCGGTAAATATATAACAGGCGCTTTGTATGTAAAAAGCGGGGTTAATCTAAATGTTCCTAAAGGAACTACGCTGCTCGGTAGTCAGGATATCAATCATTATCCAAAGATAGATACCAGAGTGGCTGGTATTGAAATGAAGTGGCCCTCTGCTTTGATTAATATTATAGATCAGGAAAACGCAGCGATATCAGGTGATGGCACTATAGATGCTCGTGGAAAAATATTTTGGGACAAATATTATGAAATGAGAAAAGAGTATTCACCTAAGAAACTGAGGTGGATAGTTGATTATGATTGTGAACGACCACGTGGTATATTAATCTCAGACAGTAAAGATATAACAGTGAAAGATATCGTGCTTTATCAGCCCGGATTCTGGTCTCTGCATATATTGTATTCAGAATATGTTACTGTAGATAATGTTATAATAAGTAATAATATAGAGGGGAAAGGACCAAGTACTGACGGAATAGATATTGATTCTTCTCAACGTATTCTTGTGAAAAACAGTTATATAAATTGCAACGATGATAACTTCTGCCTTAAAGCAGGACGAGATGCAGACGGATTGAGAGTGAACCGACCATGTGAATATATAGTAATAAGAGACTGTGTGGCAGGTCACGGTGACGGTTTGTTTACTTGTGGCAGTGAGACATCTGGAGGTATAAGAAATGTTGTGGCATATAATCTGAAAGGTGTGGGAACAAAATATGGGTTAAGATTTAAATCGACTATGCAACGAGGTGGAGTCATTGAGGATATATATCTAAAGAATATAACTATGGATAATGTTAAAGACCCTTTTGTCGTGGATCTTAATTGGCACCCTTCATATAGTAACTCTGTCCTGCCTGATGGTTATGATCGTGATAGTGTGCCAGGACACTGGAAAACTATGCTTGAGAAAGTGAATGAAGAGGCTGGTATACCAACTTTTAGAAATGTCATTTTTGAGAATATTACTGCAAGTGGAGCATCTACCTGTATAAAAGTAAAAGGCAATGAGAGAAGCCGTATAGATGGATTTGTGTTTCGAAATGTTACATTAAATGGGGATAAAGCAGGTAGTATAAACTGGGCAAAAGGATGGCGTTCATCTAATTTCGTAATAGAAGGGAAACAAGATAATACATTGAAAATTGAGAACTGTGAGAGTGTTTTTCTTCGATAGATGTTGATATTCGGTGTAAATCATCAATAAATCTATGTGTTGTGAATTTTATATTTAATACAGACCAAATAATACATTATATAGTATAAATAGTCTATTCGTCGTGTTATTTGAGAACTATATCTTTGAAGGAATGAAAGCACAGGCACAACTGATTAATAATGATGTATTAGTGTCAAAAAGAACAATTTAAATTGATATTATAATTGTAAACCTATAAATTATATCTTATGAAAAACTTTACTTTAATATCGGCATTAGCGTTGATAACACTTATTAATCCGCTTGCGGCACAAGAGCAGGTCAAGACATTAAAATGGATAGGTTATAAGGCATCTGAGCAGGAGCCGGAGGAAACACGATCAAATGCATGGGATACACAGACGGCAAATTGGTTTCAAGTAGGATCTTTTCTTCCATTGCCTTATGCGTGGTCTGACGGAGCAAACGCACTGATAAATGATGAAGGCGCGGAAATCACTACTAATATAAAAGTTGATGGAGCTGTTACGATGGCTTCTCTTGAGGTAAACTCGTCGGCTGATTATACTATAAGCGGTTCAGGTTCACTTGAAGGTGAAGGCGATTTTATAAAAGAAGGAACCGGTTCGGTTACATTTGAAGCATCAAACAAGCTAAAAGGGGTAACTTATCTAAAAGAAGGGTCGATTGTGATGTCAAAAGTATCATCAGATGCAGTTTCTGACTCTCTTGTTCTTATGGGGGGGACATTGAATATTGGTACTGATGGTAAAAATAACGGAGTTATATCTTTTCCTATACATATACCCGAAGGTGTAGCCGGAAATATATCAACAAGCAGATATAATTACATGGAGTCACATATAAGTGGAAAAGGTGACCTACATATATACACAGCCGGAGAAAGGGTTTATCTTGGATCTAAGAATGCCGGTGCAAAAATGGATGGTTTTGAAGGTAACGTATATATTCATAAACTTGATAAGGGACTTGGATCAGGACAATATGGATTAATATTAAGAGGTGATGGTACTTATCTGCCGGAAGCAGACGAGGATGGAAACCACGGTATAGTGACTAACTACTTTGCTAATACAAAAGTTCATCTTGGGTCAGGTACACACTTGATGTCAGAATCAAAAGAGTTTTGCTATCAGATTGGAGAACTTACATGCGAAGATGAAACAGCTACATGGTGGGGATATTATAAAGCTTCAAGTCCGGTTATATATTGGAAGGTCGGAGGTCTTAATACAAGTGTAGTTTTTCCGGGAAGAATCTGTCAGCCGGAAAAATCAACAGGAGCAAATTATAAAGACCAGAAATCAGTAATATATAAAGAGGGAACAGGTACTTATACATTTACACATCCAAACAATGTATTTACCGGAGGTTTATTTGTACAGGAAGGAACTGTGCTTCTTTCAGAAGTTGAAGGTTCTAAAGGTTCTGAAGGTATGAAAGGGAACCCGGTTTCATTCTATGTAGAAGAAAACGGATGTCTTGGAGGAACAGGCCGTATCACTGCCGGAGTAAGTGTTAAAGGAAAATTGGCGCCGGGTAACCACGGAATCGGAACGCTTAGATTATCTGGTATTTATAATGCAGAGACACAAAGTTGTGGTAATGAGAAGGCACCGATAACATTCTATCCAGGCTCTGTTGCTGAATTTGAATTGTCATCGGCAGAAAACTATGACAAACTTGAGTGTAATAACTCTATAAGCTTCTTCGCGAATCAAGATGAAAGCAACCCTGCCAAAATAGAAATAAAAGTGAGAAAACCGTTTGATATTAAAGACGGAGACACATTTGAAATTATAAATGCTAAGAACAGAGGACAAGAGAGTGACTATACTTATAAATATGATATTGTTTATCCGGAAGTTGAAGGTCTTACGTTTGAAAGTGAAGAGGTTGTAGTAGAAGGTGTAGCGGCTGATCCTGAAAATGAAATTGAGGCAGTGGAAGCATCATACAAATTTATCGTTAAAGTAAAAGGCTCAGCGTCAAAGGTAAATACAATTTCTAAAGAAAACGGTATAAACGTTTATCCTGTACCTGCTATTGATCAGATAACAATAGACGCTGATTTCTCAAAAGCGGAAATTATTGATAATTCAGGTCGTGTAGTAGCTGTTACCGCAGATAAGGTTGTAAATGTAAGATCTTTACAGAGTGGTATTTATTATGTGAAAGCATATACACAGGAAGGCACAATTGTAAAACGTATAGTTAAGAAATAACATACCTATAAATTATAAAAAAGTGCAGATAACCATATTCTGCACTTTTTTTATCAAACCAAGAAAAACATAGTATATAAATTATTATTTCCACATTATGAAAAGATCATTAGCAATACTGTTTGCAACAGCATCTGTGACTTTGTCTGCACAGCAATTAGCTTTTCCCGGAGCTGAAGGATTTGGTCGTTTTGCGACAGGGGGAAGGGGCTGTGAAGTGTATCATGTAACCAATCTTAATGATTCTGGTACAGGTTCGTTAAGAGATGCGGTAAGTCAACCTAACAGAACTGTAGTTTTTGAAGTGAGCGGAGTAATAAAATTGAAATCGAGACTTGTATTCTCAAAAAATCTAACTATTGCGGGACAAACAGCACCCGGCAATGGTGTTGTCGTATATGGTAACGGAGTAACATTTTCAGCCTGCGACAACATAATAGTGCGCCATATGAGATTTCGTATGGGCACAAGTGGTACTTCCGGCGCAGATGCGGCAGGTCTTGCCAATGGGAGAAATATGATGTTTGATCATTTGTCTGTCTCTTGGGGGCTTGATGAAAACTTTTCCATAAACTGGGATAATAAAGGGTCAGAACCCTCAAATATAACGATACAGAACTCCATAATAGGTCAGGGCATACTTGTACACGCTATGGGTGGGCTTATGCAGACTAACGGAGGTGTATCAATACTTAAAAACTTATACATAGATAATAAAAGCCGAAACCCCAAAGTTAAAGGGCTTAATCAGTTTGTTAATAACGTAGTTTATAACTGGGGTTCGGATGGATATATACTTGGCGGAAGCGCAGGAAATTCATGGGCTACAATAGAGGATAGTTATTTTATACAGGGTCCTAACTCAAGTTCTCCTTTTAGTCGGGCTACAGCAACATTTCAGGTTTATCAAAACGGGAATAAGTTTGATAATACTTTAGATGGAGAGTTAAATGGGAAAGTTGTTGAGGACAAGGATTTGGGACCGGCTACTTTTGTTTCGTCTTATGACGGATTTAATGGATCACCACAGAGACATCCGGAGATAACAGACAGACTTACTGCCGATGAATCTGTAGCTCATATCATAAAATATGGTGGTGCATTCTTACCTGTAAGAGATGAGGTGGATGCATTTATGATAAATGAACTAGAATCATACGGTATAAAAGGCAGACAAATAGTAGGTGAGCATGAAAATGGCATAACAAATAATGTGGGATTATATTATAATGTTGATCCATATTTAGATACAGACCGTGACGGTATTCCTGATTTCTGGGAGGATGCCAATAATCTGGATAAAAATGATAAAAACGATGGAAAAATAATAAGAGAAGACGGGTACTCTAATCTTGAGCACTATCTGAATAATATTACATCCGGCAAACCATTTCTTAAGTATCCTACTAATATGGGTGTGGCTGAGCTAACAACAAATAGCTTTACCTTATCATGGATAAACAGAGAACCGCAGCAGCATAAAATAGTAATAGAGCGCTCAGTCGATAATGTAAATTTTACTGAAGTAGCAACCGTCGAATCATCAGTATCTTCATTTGACTTTACAGATCTTATCGAAAAAACAAAATATTATATTCGTTTAAAAACATTTACAGAGGATATGCAATCTTGCTATTCTGATATCTATACAGTTACTACAGTGAGTACAATTGGAGCTCCTGTACCGTCGATAGCAGTATATCCGGAGAATGAGACCAAAATAAAAGAGTATAAAACTGTAGAACTTATATGGAAAAACACTACAGGAATAAATGCCGGCTGGCTATATTTTGACGTTTATATCGGTACATCACCAGATAATATGACATGCGTGTTAAACGAGTCAAAAACGCCAAGAGTGCAGGTCGAGATAAATGACAATACGACTTATTACTGGAAAGTGGATTGTAAAAATGCATTAGGACTTGAAGAGGGGGAGATATGGAGTTTTACAACAGGGGAAGAACCGATACGTACAAAAGTCTTATACTATCCTTTAAATGATGATGAAGGCACAATAATCAATAATATGTTTGACGCTGCAGACAATGCTTCCGCAATAAGCTTTACTCCATATTTTGAAAAAGGTGTATATGGTAACTGCATATCATTTGGCGGGACTCCGACTACACAACGCATTGTACAGAATAGTTATGAGGATATAGAAATCGGAGAATCATCTTTCACGGTAGAACTATGGTTTAAATCTCCAGCAGCGACAAATGTTGACTGGTATCTATATCATAAAGGTAGTCATACCAAAAATAGTTCGACCGGAGCAACGGGAAGATGGAATGGCCTTCAATACAAAAATTCAAAGATGTACTTTGGCGTTGATGACGATGTGACAAAATCAACAGCTGAATTTACTGCGTCTTCTCTATTTGACAATCAGTGGCATCATGTAATTTGTATTCGCGATACGGAGAATAAGAAGCTAATGATTTATGTAGATGGACAACTTAAAGCGACAGGCACTGATGCTACTACAAATAGTATCTCCTCGGCGGAGGATCTTGTTTTTGGTAACTGCAATGTAAACTTTAATACACCATTTAAAGGATGCATAGATGAGTTTACTATATATAATGAAGCACTTAATCAGACGGAGATAACAGATAAGTATCAGCACGGATTAAGCTCAATAACATCAACCAACGATGTAAATGTCGGATCAGTGATAAACGTATATCCAAATCCGTTCCGTGAGAAAATAATGATAAGCGGAATGTCTTCAGGACGAAACGATTTATATATCTACGATACATCCGGAGTACTTATAATGCATAAGACTATCGATAATGACGGTCAGACTGTGTCGGAAATAGATTTAAATAACATCTCTACAGGTTTCTATACTCTTGTGATCAGAAATGGAAATGATATAAAAACTCAGAGAATATTTAAAACCAGAAAATGATAATATTAAAGGAAAACAAATTAATAACCTATCTATATTTTTAATATGAGTGTGAATCTAACAATGAAAAACTCAGTACTGGCTGCATTTTCTTTATTCACTCTGTTGTCTTCATGTGAGACAAAAATGGATGAGTATTATGAACTGCCGGAATGGCTAAAAGGAAATAGCTGGGAAGTACTTGAAAGAAGCGGTAATTACTCTATGTTTCTTGAAGGAGTAGACCGGGCTGGTTATTCGGATATGGTACGCGGAAAGGGTATTATTACGGTAATGGCTCCTAACGATGAAGCATTTGCTCAATATCTGAAAGATAAAGGACATAACTCTCTTAATGATTTGTCAAAAGAAGAACTGACAAAACTTATAACATTTCATCTTTTATATTATTCGTTTGATAAGAACAGACTGGAAAATTATAAGCCGCAAGGAGTTGATGCTGATGATACCGGTAAACAAGGCCTATTTTATAAATTCAGAACTTATAGTACAGACGGAATAGAAACAATTATAGACCCTGTTAATGAGAATGAGAGAAAAGTATATCACAGAGAAAGATTTTTGCCTGTATTCTCTCATTATATGTTTAAGACCAAAAGTATAACAGCTTCTGAAAATTATGAATTTTTTTATCCTGACTCTAAGTGGACTGGTGATAATGGATTTAACGTGTCTAATGCATCTGTTACCGAATATGGAATAATAACAGATAACGGATATATATATGCAGTCGATAAAGTGCTAGAGCCACTGGAAACTGTACATTCAAAACTTAAGCAGGAGGGAGATTATTCAATATTTCTCAACGCGTATGACCGTTATGCAAATCTTAAATATAACTCTGAATTAACGTCAAGTATGGGATCCGCAGATTCTTTGTTTATATATGAGCATGATCTGTTACCCAATATAGCGCTAGAGTGGACTTCAACATTGTACTCTAATCTAGATGCGTTGTCGCATGATGCGGTCAATGTTTATGCTCCTGATAATGCTGCGATGAAAGGATTCTTTAATAAATACTGGAAAGGAGATGATAAATACGCTACTATTGAAGAGGTTGATCTATTGTCAATGTATACTTTGTTGAGGAATCATACATATTCGGGAACAATAACGATGCCTCAGGAAGTTGAATCCGGAAAATATAGTACGTCATACGGAACCCCCATTCAGTTTAACCGGGATGACGCTGCATTAAAGAGTATCTGTTCAAACGGGACTTTATATGGATTGCAAAATATTATGGAGCCAATATACTTTTCTTCTGTTACGGCGCCAGCTTTTATGTATCCTAGATTCAAGATGTTTCAGTTGATTTTAAATGCAACCGAATATTACAGCGCACTTATTAATGATGCGGTAAAATATAGTGTTATATACCCATCAAATACAATAATAGAGAAATACACCCAATTTGAGGGCAAATCATTGATGTATACTAACCCTCAGCCAAAGAAGCTTTTTACAGATGAAGTTCTAATAGAAGGAGACGGAGATATTGCCTGGGTGTCATTAAGCAACTCAAGAAGTAAAAAGATAGCGGCTAATCATATAATTTACCCTGATCCGATAGCCCAAAGTGGAGACGATAAGATTTTTAAAACTTATAATAGTTTTGATTATTTGTATCTTAATGGAGAGGATCTTTATTCATCATATACATGGAAAGCAAAAGTAGTGCCTCAAAAGATAAAAAAGATAGATACCTACAGAAATGGTGATGCATATGAGTTGATAGGAGAGGAGGCTTCGTCTATTGTACCGGAGACATCATCATTTAAAAATATTTTCTCCGCAAGTAATAAGTTACAGTCAGATCCTGATTTTGTGATATGGTACGCGCATCAGACAGCTAAGTTTATTGCTGCACCGGGAGGCTCATTGTCAACACCTATATTCAGCTTTATGCAAGGAGCCCGTTTTATAGCGTTCTTTCCAACTGCAGATGCGGCTATGGCAGAGCTTATAGCAAAACCAGACAACTTTACCAGAGAAGCTAAAGCTGCAAGAATGCTTAAATATCTATATGTAAATATTGACGAAAGTCAGGCTGTAGATTATCCTTTTCCCGGTACAGGGATTGATAAAGAGTTTCCTACTTTCCTAAAAGATGAAAATAATGAATCGATGACATTGCGCATTGTAGACAGAGGTGGAGAATTATATGTTATAGATAAGCTTAATAATGAAGCTAAGGTCACAGGTTTCTATCCTGATATCTATACTGATGGAGCTATCTATACAGTAGATAAATTTCTTTCTCCTGGTGAATAACCGAAGTACTATAAAGATTTAAAAATATAACTGCTTATAAGTTGAAAAACACATATATATAAAGCAGAATTAAAATATATATAATATGAAATTTTCATTAAAAATATATCTGGCTCTTATATTCATTTTTATTTCAGGAAATATATTCGGGCAACAGGTCGTACTATCGGGAACAGTGACCGATAAAACTTTTGGCGACCCATTGACAGGAGCCAATATCTACATAGTCAATCAGTCTAATCGTGCGTTAGGTGGTGTTATGGCAGATATAAACGGAGAGTATCATATACGCATCCCTGATCAGAAAGGGCTTAGGGTAGTGTTTTCATTTATCGGTTTTGTAACACAAACGGTAGAATATAAAGGTCAGGAAAAACTTAACATACAGCTTGTAGAACAGGCTGAGCAGCTAAAAGGCGTAGAAGTAACAGCCGCAAAGGTGGAGCGCTCTTCTATGGGGCTGTCTCGTAAGCAAATTGTGGCGGCTACACAAAAAGTTACAATGGAAAACCTTGAGACTGCGCCTGTAGCCAATGTTGCAGATGCATTGCAGGGAGCACTTGCCAATGTCGATATCCTGACAGGAGCAGAACCCGGAGGTAAAACATCGATTCGTATACGTGGTACATCTTCGCTAAATGCGTCGTCCGAACCGTTGATTGTACTTGACGGAGTGCCGTTTCCTGCAGAAATAAGTGATGATTTTAATTTCGCGACAGCAGATTCAGAAGATTACGGCTCGCTTCTAAACATTTCTCCACAGGATATAGAGTCAATAGAGACTCTGAAAGATGCGGCTGCGACAGCTATATGGGGTTCAAGAGGAGCTAACGGTGTTCTTTTGATAACAACAAAAAAAGGAGCCAAAGGAAAGATTAAGTTCTCATTCAGTACAAAAGGCGAGTTCAGAAAGGAGGGAAGTACTATACCTCTTCTTAACGGTTCGCAGTACTGTTCTCTTATTCAGGACGCAATATGGAATACTGTAAATGACCTTGGTACTGGATCAACCACGACAACCAATTACCTGCAAATGATCTTTAATGAGAATCAGATAAACTTTAATCCTAACTATGTATATTTTGATGAATATAATCAAAATACTAACTGGGTTGATGAGGTTACTCAAAATGGACTTTCTATTGATAATACATTCTCAATGTCTGGAGGTGGAGACAAAGCTACATACCGTTTTTCAATGGGCTATCTTGATGAATCAGGTACAACTATCGGGACCGGATTTAAGAGATTCAGTACAAGATTTAATATGAGATATAATTTCTCAGACAGGTTAGATATTACAACAGACTTCTCATTCAACAGAGGTCAGAGAGATGCAAGCTGGACTGGAAATAGTGTTTCAACGCCACGTAATATGGCGATTATGAAGATGCCAAATGAGAGTCCCTATGTTATAAACGAAGACGGATCTCGCTCAAGAGAGTATTTTACTCTTTATGAAAATTTTCAGGGTACATGGAATGAGAAGTGGTATAATCCGGTTGCTATGGTAAATGAGGCAAGAAACAGGACTCTGAATTATGATAACGCATTGACTGTAAATCTTCATTACAGACTACTTGATGGTCTTGATTATCGCGGCTATGTAAGTTTGAAAGCAAATACAACCGACAATAATAAATTTTTACCTAATACTGCTACGGGAGTACCCTATACAAACTCATGGTATAATCAGACTTATGAGACAGAGTCGGACCGTTTGTATATCGCGACCGAGAATAAGCTTACATATGTAAATGTCAAAAATCTTAATCATCAGATTGTAGCTACAGCAGCTGTACAGACTACAGACCAGAAAAACTCGTCGATGGCAGTGATGAGAAGCGGTTCGGCTTCATCATCTCTTGATGACGCTATATCGGGAATACCATCCGGGCTTGGCTCAAGCAGCTCAACAACAAGATCTGTCGGTTTGGTTTCGAATGTGAATTATACATTCTTAGGAAAATATCTTGTTAATGCCGGATACCGAATGGAGGGTAATTCAAGTGTAGGTGAAGATGAGAGATGGGGCGGATTTTGGACGCTTGGTGGTGCATGGCATTTTTGTGAGGAGGATTTCTTAGGGCTTGGAGAGAAAGCACCATGGATGTCGACAGGTAAAATCCGTTATAGCTGGGGACAGAGTGGTAACTCACCATCAGGTACATCTCCGTATGTGGGAACGTTTACTTCACTTGGTAATTATATCGGGATGACCGGGGTTTATCCATCAAAAATACAATTGAATAAACTTAAATGGGAAACAGTAACATCAAATAACTTAGGTCTTGATCTTGGATTCTTTAATGACCAGTTTACATTGAGCGCCGAGATATATGATAAAATTACAACTGATCTTCTGCAAAAGAATTATACTGTGCCATCAACCGTTGGTTCATCAATCGCATGGTATAATTCAGGTAAAATGACAAATCAGGGATGGGAGTTGATGATTGGCTGGAATAAGAAAATAAATAAAGACTGGAGATTTACAGCGAATTTCAATATATCTCAAAACTTTAATAAAGTAAATGAACTTCCTGAAAATAAACTTGAAGAAAACTTCTCTTTCGGTAATGGAAACTATGCTAGTAAGGTTGTGTCAGGCGACCCTCTGGGCTCATTTTACGGATTTAAATATAATGGAGTATATCAGAATGTAGAGGAAACATACGCAAGAGATGCGCAGGGAAATATTATGTATAATATGAAAGGCGAGCCGGTAATTATGAAAAATGGTAATCAGAAAGTTTATCCGGGTGACGCCAAATATGCTGATACTAATAATGACGGTGTAATCGACAAGTATGATATAGTGTATTTAGGAAACGCGATGCCTACACTGACCGCAGGTATTCAATTGTCATTAAATTATAAAACATGGGCATTAAGCACAAACCTACATGGTCGTTCGGGACAGAAAGTTATAAATGCTGTTCGTATGGATATGGAAAGTATGTATAACAAGAATAATCAAAGTACCGCAGTATTGAGAAGATGGAGAAATGAAGGTGATAATACAGATATACCACGTGCGTTATACGGCAAAGGTTATAATTATCTGGGATCAGACCGCTTTGTTGAGGATGCGTCATTTTTACGTATTAAAACAGTAACATTAAGATATCAGCTGCCAAAGAAAATGGTAGAGCAGTGGAGTCTGTCTAAAGTGCAGGTTTATGTGACAGGATATGATCTTTATACATTTACAAACTATAAAGGACAGGATCCTGAAATAAATATCTCAGGTTCTCCATACGTTGTCGCTAAAGATGGGGCTAAGACTCCGAAACCAATCAGAGTTGCATTCGGTATAAATCTTGATTTCTAATAACCTTGTTTAATATACCAAAAAAGAAAGTTATGAAACTTACAAAATATATAATAGCGTCGGTCTTGGCATTATCAATGTCTTTTACATCTTGCAATGACTGGCTAAATATCGATCCTGAGGATGTTCAAACTACCAATCAGTACTGGCAGACGGGAGACGATGTGGAAAATATTCTTGCATCGGGATATTATAATTTAAGAAAAGCCTGGCAGATACAATATTTTTGGTCAGAAGCGAGAGCTAATGGAATTAGCGTATACTCAACATTAAATGATGCAGGGAAATTTCTAAAACTGCGGGAATTTGATATCCTGCCCACAGATGACTATGTGAAATGGGAAAAAATGTATGATGTAATCAGCATGGCTAACGCGGTAATAAAATATGGGCCTGAAGTTGTGGAAAGAGACGGTTCGTTTACTATGGCACATGCCAACTCTCTTAATGCAGAAGCTTATTTTCTTCGTTCTCTTGCTTATTTTACATTGGTAAGGAATTTTAGAGATGTGCCTTTGGTGCTAGAGCCATATGTAACGGATGAAGCGGATTTTCTTTTGCCAAAATCAACAGAAGCGGAAGTTATGGCTCAGATAATATCAGACCTTGAAGGGTCTCTTGAATATGCAAAAGAATATTTTCCTGAGATTGATGCCGACTCAAAAGCAAATACCAAAGGACGCGCTACACGCTGGGCACTTCAGTCTCTTTTGGCGGATATTTATTTATGGAGAGGCGAGGCCGGCGATTATGGCAGATGTGTGGAGTTATGTGATGCTGTTATAGAGTCCGGTAGAGTCGGTCTGATATCAGGAGATCGATGGTTTGAAAACTTTTATCCCGGCAATTCTAATGAGAGTGTATTTGAGTTACAGTATAGTTATGACCTCGCTCAGACAAATAACTTTATTAGTTTTTTTACGACAGGATATGTATTAAGTAATTATACCCCGATGCTGTTTAATGAGGAGGATCTCAGAGGTACGGGATGTACGTTTGGAGAATTAACAAACGGATTTATCACTAACTGGAAATTTGTCGGAAAAGATAAATCAAATACACGTCTGTCGATAGAGAATGACCAGAACTGGATCATTTACAGACTTGCCGATATCTATCTTATGAAGTCTGAAGCACTTCTTATGCAGGGTGATTTTGAGAATGGTCTTAAACCTCTTAATGATGTAAGAGAAAGGGCCGGTATTAATACAATAAGCGGTATTGACAATGAGCTTGACGCTATGAATTACATCTTGACGGAAAGACAGAGAGAGTTTGTTTCGGAAGGTAAAGCCTGGTATGATATACTTCGTATGGCACGCAGAGATAATTATAAGTATAAAGAGGAATTTGTCATAAACTCTGTAATGCAGGTTACAAGTGCAAGTCAGGTGGGAATAGTAAGAGCTAAACTTTCAGATCCTGATGCGTATTATCTGCCTATCCATTCAAACGAACTTAAAGCAAATAAACTTCTTGTTCAGAACCCTTATTATGAAAGCCTTGGTAACTAATGATAAAATCTAAAACGATGAAAAAAATATATTATATAGCAGTATTGATATTGTCTGCGCTTTTTTTAGGAGCTTGCAGCGATAAGGATGCCGGATCAGGTGTATTTGCAGAGGCTGAAGATGTGCCGGTTTCCACTTATCTTGCACAGGATGAAGAAGGCCGATTTACAGTATGGGTTGAATTGCTGAAAAAAGCAGATTTATATAATGCGCTTAATATAAGCGGTTCAAATACATGTTTTGTGCCAACTGATGAGGCGATGAAAAAATATTTTACATCCAACAATATATCAGGAGTTAGTGCAATCAGTAAAGACGATGCGAAGATTCTGATAAAATACCATACTATATCAGGTAAGTCAATAACTCACTCCTCATTCGTTGATGGTGTTATTCCTGATACAGTGGCAAGTGGTGATTTTTTATCAATCTCAATCAGAGAAGGTGGCCTTAGTCAAATTTATGTAAATGATGAGGCGAGAATTGAAAAGTTGTCAATAAAAGTTTCCAATGGTGTGATACATATACTTGAGACAGCTCTTACTCCTATCACCGAGACTGTATATGGAAAACTGTCAAAAGATAAATTTTCAATATTCAGATCTCTTGTTGATGCAACGGGATATAATGAGCGTCTTGATGTGATAAGCTATGTTGAAAATTATGTTGAGCGAAAGTATAAGTATACACTATTTGCTGAGCCGAATGAAGTATTCGGGGAATACCAAACAGTAGAGCAGGTCGCAGCGATGCTGGGAGCTGAAGACGATAATTATAAAGATGAGTCGAACGCTCTTAATCAGTTTGTCGCTTATCATATACTTACCCAGCAGTATGGCTATTCAGAGTTGGCAAACGCAAATACTAATGTGTCTCCGCTAGCGCCAAAGAGACTGATGAGTCTTAAAGATGTCGATGGCACTTTCTTCATAAATTATAATAGTGAGAATGGGGATGGTGTGACTCTAAGGGAATATAACATTAACTGTAAAAACGGTATAATTCATGAGTTGAATTCGATTCTGGAGATTTATACACCAAAACCGACTACAGTAACATGGGAACTTACGGATTACTCTGATTTAGCATCTTTGTTTTCTTCAGTTTACAGGGTTACATCCGCATCTTCTACTTCAACAAAATATGTAACAGATGATGATGGTGTAAGCTGCTTTACATGGAGAACAGTTCCTGAAACAAAAGTAAATAATAGTGTGGCATATAGAATTGCGCCTTCTGATAATGTCAGAAAATCTGCTGTAAACAGAGATTATTTATTGCTTTCACTTGGTCTTTCAGGATGGATAGAAATGAAGACACCAACAATTTTAGCAGGAAAATACACAGTGAAAATAGGTTATTATAGTCCCCAGGGAAGCTCTAAATCCGGTCTTCTTTCTTTTATATTCGACGGTAATATTCTCTCTTCTCTGATGCTGAATGGCGATAGTAATAGCAGTGCTGCATATAAAAAAGATATTACACTCGGTACACTTGAATTTACGGATATGGATACGCATACACTTAGAATTCTTGCAGGAGACAGTAATACAACAGAGATTGATTATATAAAATTTGTCCCTGTTAATTAATAGGAAACCTATAAATATAATGATATGAAAAAGATATTCTTAATAATGCTGCTTGGCGCGGTCGTTTTTGCTTCGTGTAATGACGCATGGAATGACCATTATGATGATACAGCCGGTGGCTCATCTACAGGAGGAGTTGAAGAGGAGGTTCTTGATATCTCTCTACGTGAATTTTTTGAAAAAAATACAGAATATAATGATTTCTATAACTGGCTTAAAGAGGATAAAGTAGACGAGCTTTTTGACAGAGATCACTACATGACTGTGTGGGCTGTAAAAAATGATGTTTTTGCAAGAGATCATAACTTCGGAGATAAGGACTCTCTTGCCAGAATTTATCATGTCAATTATTTATCTTTCCCTAAAAACACACTTAAAGACGGGTTAAGAATAAAGGCTATAAATGATATTTATCTACAGGTTAATATACGTGGCAATGAGGATAACGGGAACGTAATAAATATCAACAATAAAGCTACGGTATTAGACTCTTATCAAACTCAAAACGGAGTTATATATATTCTTGATCAGTTACTTGAACCGAGAATGAATCTTTACGATTTTCTTTATTCTCTTGATGACGATTATTCAATCATAAGAGATTCAATCTTTGCGAAAAACAGAGAATTGTTTGACAGAGAGAATAGTACACCTATTGGAGTAGATAAAACAGGAAATACAATTTATGATTCTATATTCTATGTTGACAACCCGTTGTTTGAAAAAGTGAAGTTTAACTCTCAGTTTGAGCAGTTCACTGCATTTCTTCCAAGTAATCAGATCATATCAGAATGTTTTGAAAAGCTTAATTCACAGTATGCTTTAATGGGACAGACTTTCACACAAAAAGACACTGTTTTGGCTATGACATGGATAAAAGAAGCTATGTTCCACAAAGGTGAAATCACAGACTTCTCAACTCAGGATATAAAGTCTGCATTTGACAGAATATGGCGCACAACTGTACAAAGCGTAGATCAAAGTGATCCGGTAGAGCTTAGTAACGGTCTTCTTTATAAAGTAACAGATCTTAAGATCCCTAATAACGTAATAATATCACGTATCAAGTCTTTGGTTCATTATTACGAATATTTATCAGAAGAGGATAAAGCTGAGTTATATACAATAAAGGGAAATGTAAACGCAAATGGTGAGTCCACTCTTCCTGTGATGTCTGTTCTTGATGCGACCCCTGCTCCTGCTATATTACCAAACTATGTAGTATTTCACGTATCAAGTGTAGAAGATTATAAAGAAGAATTCTCTGTAGAGTTTACTCCGCTTGAGCGATACGTAGAAGACGGAATATATAAGGCAAGGGTAATGATGGTGCCTCCTGGAGAATATGACTTCTATATGGGATTCCATGCGCAGGCTCATCCTTTTGTAAATGTATATTTTAATGAAGATCTTTTGCAGTCAAATATACAGGCTTCTCTATCTACTCCATGGAACTATGACCGCGTAAACGAGACAGACAGAGACTTAAACGGATCTGCAGGGATAAATAAATGGAACGGACTTGGTGGTAAGATCGGGACTATTATGATTGATGGTGAAGATATGTCGACATTTAAAGTAAAAGTTGAGTTTTCAAAACTAAATGCAATAGGCGATCCAAAACGAATTCGTATTTATCACTGGGCATTGAAGCCAACAGCAAATAATTATTAAAGCCAACAAGTATGAATAATATAAAGAATATAATCGGAGCCGCTACACTGGCTATATTATCGGTACCGGCTGTTGCCAATGCTGAGAACTATACAGTGAAAGGGACTGTGGTCGATCCATTAACCAATAAGCCTGTTTCGGGAGCTGTAATAACCGGCGCTGGGCTAAAATCCTCAATTACATCAGATAGTGAGGGTAAATTTACATTTGAATCGGAATCTCTGGTTGGTCTGCTTTCGGTATGGTATCCGGGATTTAATACAGGATATGTACCAATAAACGGACGCGAGGAGTTAAAAATAGTTTTGACTCCGGGCAATACTATTAATCATTCGGAAAACATAAATCTGCCTTTTTCAGGTTATAGACCTGAATATAATAAAGCAACGGCACTTCATACTAAACAAAAAAAGGATATGAAATTGTCTGCTTCAAATATTGAAGCTCTTTTGTCAGGAATCCCTGGTCTTCAGATTACGCAAAAGAGTGGTATGATAGGTGAAGGCGCTTTTATGAGGATAAGGGGCAACAATTCGATTATAGCTAATAACTCTCCTCTTATTGTTATTGACGGTATACCATATCTGCCTGATATGAATGAGTCTGCAATAATTGGAGGATATTCAAAAAGCATATTTAATCCTTTTAATGCTACAGATATTGAGAATATTACCCTCCTTAAAGGTGCAGATGCTGCTGTTTACGGCTCTATGGGCGCAAATGGAGTGATTCTTATTGAGACAGATAAGGCTACCGATATGGAGACAAGAGTTGAGTTTATCGGTCAGTACGGATTTAATATGAATCAGACAGATATGCCTGTACTTGGAGTTAATGGATATAAGAAACTTGTGAGCTCTGTTGCCATGACTCAATATTCTGATATGAATGATATTCTCAATACATTTCCATATCTGGTAGATAATCCTGACTATTATTACAAGTTTCTTTATAATAACAATACAGATTGGCAGGATCAGATATATCAAAACGGATTTACCACTGATAATGTGCTGAAGATAAAGGGAGGTGATGCAATTGCAAAATATGATATATCCATAGGTTATGCTAACGCGGAAGGTCAACTGAAAAATACAGGATCAGAAAAGTATTACGCAAGATTAAATGCGGATATTAATCTGAGCCGAAGATTTTCAATGTTTACCACATTGTCGCTTGCTTCTCAGGAATCTAATCTGATGGAACAGGGTATCATAAAAGAAACAAACCCTATACTTGCCGCATATCGCAAAGCTCCTATATTTTCTGCTTATGAAAAGGATGCTGACAATAATTATAGTCCTGATTTTTCTTCAATCTATGATGCTGATGGCAATCTTATTAAGAATAATTTGGTAAGTAATCCGCTTGCTATTGTAGAAGAGTTGATGGCGACAAGTCAGCTGTATGACACTCAGGCATCATTAGGACTAAAAGCAAAGCTCACGGATTATTGGTCATTACTCGCAAAGACAGGACTTAATTATACTTACAACAGACAGAGAATCTTTGTTCCGGGAGTTACCACGCCGTCTATCATGCCTACCCAGGATGGATTAGCTATGAATAGCTCTTATAGTAGCGTAGCAAGGTCTTTCAATATTTATTACAGCTTGTCTGCGGCTTATGACCGTACTTATGATAAAGTACATAATCTAAAAGGAAATATTGGTTATCAGTCTGCTATAACAAAAACGGAACTTGACGCGGCCGGTGGTAGAAACACAGTATCCGATTTCTATAAATCAATTGGTCAGGTAGATGCTTTCGGAAGAAATTCAAACGGATATGATAACGCGTGGAACTGGATGAATATGTTTGCTAATGTAAATTATACTTATGCAAATATCATCGGATTGGGTGTAACAGCATCTTATGACGGATCTTCAGCCTCAGGACCCGATACAAATCAATTTGGTTTTTTCCCTGGTATAAATGCGTCGTGGTATATAAACAATACTCCGGGAATAAATGAATTATCATGGCTTAATAAAGCTACCTTAAGAGCAGAATACGTTACGACCGGAAATAGCCGTTTTAATTCAAATATCAGCAAGTATTATTACGAAAGCAAGATGTTCAGATCTATTTCTACTATCGTACTTGCAGGTGTTCCAAATACAGAGCTCAAATGGGAAACTACAAATACAATGAATGTAGGTCTCGATCTTAATGTATTTAATAATTATGTTGGATTAACGGTGGATTTGTATAAAAGTAAAACCAGCGACCTTATCACTCCGAGAAGTATATCATCTGCTTTGGGCACAAATTACATGTATGTCAATGGTGGTGAAATACAAAATACCGGAGTAGAGTTAGGCATTCAGATTTCTCCTGTTCAGACAAAAAATATGACATGGACAGTCGGGGCTACATTAAACAAAAATAAAAACGAAGTATTATCATTACCGGTAAATGATAAATCAATAACAAGCTTCTTTAATGATGGCTCCGCGATTGTTACTGAAGTTGGTAGCCCGTTATATAGTTTCTACGGATATAAAACTAAAGGTGTATTTGCTACAACAGCACAGGCTGAGGCGGCTAATCTTACTTTACCATCAGGGAAGAAGTTTCAGGCCGGCGATATGATATTTGAAGATCTTGACGGTAACGGTATTATAAATGATAAAGACCGCACAAATCTTGGTTCTGCGTCACCTGATTATTTCGGAAACATATTTACAACATTCCGCTATAAAAACTTTGAATTATATGCGAACTTCGGATATAGTAAAGGAAATAAAATGTACAATGCCGTACGTCAACAGATGGAGTCAATGTCAGATTACGGAAATCAATATCAGTCTGTGAATAAGCGTTGGATGCAGGAAGGGCAGATAACCAATATGCCACGCGCTCAGTATGGTGACCCGATGGGCAATAGCCGTTTTTCAGACAGATGGATTGAAGACGCTTCTTATATTAAGTTGAAAGAGATTATGGTAAGCTATAGATTTAATGTTATGAACGGCATAACCGTATACGCAAGTGGAGAGAATCTAATCACGTTCACAGACTATCTTGGATCAGATCCGGAGTCAATGTATTCTTATCATACTGCTATGGAAGGTTTTGATTACGGAAAGGTTGCTTTGCCTCGTACTGTTAAATTAGGTGTTAAACTACAATTCTAATATGAGTTCAAGTATGAAAAATATAATATTAAAAACCGTTACTTCTTTATTGATCATTGGCGGTTTCTCTTCTTGCGATGATTTTTTTAATCCTGAAAGTAAGGGTTCGCTTCTTGAAGGGGATTATGTAAAAGAAAAGTCAGAGTTATATACCGCTTATTTTGGCCTTGGCGCCCTGGTAGCAGATGTTGCTGATCAGGCAGTCTTTCTGGAAGGGCTGAGAGGTGAATTTCTGGAGCCAACCGATAATGCGCCTCAGGAGATATGGGATGTTTATAATTATGAATCAGACTTAAAAGGAAACAGTCACGCTGATCCAAAAGGCTATTATAAAATTATCAATAATGCCAACGACTATATCGCTCATCTTGATGATTTTCGGAAAAAGAACCCATCAGTGCTAAGTGAGGCTTACTATCTTGGCCTTGGTGGAGGAGCTGTTAGGTTTAAGGTGTGGTCTTACCTTATGATTGCCAAACTTTATGGTGAGGCTGTAATAATAAATGATCCGATCACGCAATATACAGATATAAATAAGTATCCTAAAGCCAGCTTTGATCAGATTATAGATCAGTGTATAGAGTGGATGGAGAATGGCGACAGAGGATATAACGGTCGCAATACTATTCGTTGGTCTAAAGATGACTTTTTGCTGATTGTTGGCAATAATGAAACAGCCTCAGACCTTGAGTGGAATCGTATTACTCCGGTTTATCAGGCCCTGCTTGCCGAGCTTTACCTATGGAGAAGAGACTATACAAAATCACTTGAAAACTGTTTAAACCTTATCACAGAAGGTGCTAATGAGGCTTCATTTCTGCTTAATCTAAGTGATTATAATGGTGAATGGATCTCTATGATGAAGCAATATACTCGTAAAGAGCATATAAACGCAGCTTTCTACAGTTATTTAAAAGGACAAACGAACCGTATTCACAGGTACTTTTCCAACCAATTACCTAATCAATATGTAGTAAAGCCGTCAAAGATGACGATGGAGAGATATAACCGTCAGGTACGCAATGGGAACTCTCTTGGCGATCAATATCGAGGTAATGGTAAAACGTTTAAGACAACTGATGGACAGGTGGTTGTAAATAAATTCTCTACAGGTATTACCTCTATTAATGTTCATTATAATGATGTTATAATTCCTATTTATAGAGCCTCTGATATATACTTGTTTATGATAGAGTGTCTTAATAATCTCGGTCGTTTTGAAGAAGCTTCAGTTTTTCTTAATGGTGGCATCAATGCTTATTTTGATGCTCCAAACGGAAAGTGGGTAGGCGTATTTGCGGATAAAGGTTATCCTACTGCATTGTATAAGGCTTCAGGCGATCGCTCATGTGCCGGGGTCAGAGGTCGTGTAGATCTTGCTCCTGTAAATGTTCCCACAGATGAGATTATACAACTTGGTACCCTTGCGCAGAGCTATATAGCAAAGATGGACTCTTGCCTGGTAGAGGAAACCTGTCTTGAATCAGCCGGAGAAGCGAGAGGATATTACGCGATGCTTAGAAATGCGAGAAACTACCCTGAAATGAGAGCGCATTGGGCTAAAGATGTAGCTTCAAAATATGGAGAGAAGGGTGCCGTGATAGAGAATCTTTTAGCCTCAGACATAAATAACTGGTTTATCAAATACGATCTTAACGATTAATACCTCTTAACCATTTATACCTAACCAAGACCCCTGCTATATGCAATTATAGTAGGGGTTTTTCATGAAAAATACATGTATTTATAGAATTAGTACAGATCGGAAGAGCGTCGTGTAGGGAAAGAGTGTACGTCTGGGTGTAGATCTCGG
>CAMTOT010000004.1 GCA_947074165.1 uncultured Bacteroidales bacterium | reverse complement strand
TCCGGTATATCTGTTAGTTCTCGTTATTATAAAATCAACATAGTCGGCAAATATCCTCTTTGCCTCATCATTATTGACAAATTGACTCACGTAATCCATAAAGACAGGCCATGAAGTCTCTTTTGGAACAGGTGCTTTTCCCATACCTGCCCACTCAAGATACTGTCCGTATCCGCCACTCCACTCCCATGAGTTATTCAGATACAATACCGCAAGCATATCACGTTTCTTCATCTCAAAAAGCAGATAATCCAGACCGTCTAAAACAGAATCATTATATACGCCCGGAGCAGTTTGCAAAGTTGGTTCTACCTTCGAGGTAACGCCTGTTGCTCCGTCACTGCCAACCAGTACGCGAAGATTATCTATACCTAACGCTTTCATCGAATCAAGCTCCGCGCATAATCGTGTACGATTACCTCCTGCGCCCTGCGAGCCTAGTATTGCACCATACCAAAAGTTTGCCCCGATATAATTGTAGGGTTCATTATCTCGTATCAACTGTCCGTCATTTACAGTCACAAATGTTGATATCTCAAGTTCAGTCGGACTCGCGCAAGAGTTTATCAAAAACGCTGTAAGTGCTAACGGAAGAATTGCATTTCTCATAATTGAAAAAAATTTTGTTTGAGTTTGCTTTATTGTAACACAAAACTATTATTTTCAATAATTATTAATGTATTTGATTGTTCTGCCTGCTATCCTATATTGATAATTACCCATTTTGACTGCTGTTTTACACATTATGGACCACCTCTGTTTAGTCACTGTTGATTGGTTTTAATACTTTTGTAGTGCTTAACGATACTTATTTATATTATGAAAAAACACAAATGCTTATTAGTTCTGCTTATTTTAATATGCTCCATTTTCCACACTCAAGCTTCCGCAAAGCTTAACTTTAGGAATATCGATGTTAAATCCGGTATATCCGACAACTATATAAGATCTATACTACGTGATAAATACGGGTTCATGTGGTTTGGCACAGGCAACGGTCTTGATCGTTATGACGGATATCAGTTTAGACAATATTCAATCACACAGCTCGGATCATATAATAATGATATATCCTCAGTTATGGAGGACCGCAATGGTACTATATGGATAAAAGGGCCGGTAAGCTATTACTATTACGATAGGGAACAGGACATCATCGACAATAAAATACATCACATACTTAACAGCTACGGTATCGAAGGGGAAGTTAATTACCTGACAATTGATAAAGATAAAAATCTGTGGTGTGTAACTTCCAATAAACTTTATTACTACAATTTCGCACAAGAAAAACTATCCGTTTTTGAATTGAATCAAAACAAAAGCATACGAGATCTCTCTTGTAGAAAAACAAACGCTTACATACTGTTTTCTGACGGGGAAATAGCTTATGCCAACCTTAAAACAAACGCTATAATATCATTAACAAATGTAGAGTTTAAGACTGATCTAAACCAACACATATACCTTGACACTCTCGACAGATTATGGTTTTACACATCACATTTTTACGGACTTGATTGCTATGACACCGTCAATAAAATATGGACTTCATACCCCGGCGAAAAGATAATACGAAAAGATCTTATAACCTCTGTAATGGACGACGGAGACGGTAACTTATGGATTGGCACAGACAATAACGGCATATATATAAGCCTTATAGATAATAACAGCATTGTTACCCTGAAAAAAGAACCGGGCAACCCTTTCTCGGTCTCCAACAATCACATAAACTGCTTTTTTAAAGATGATTTAAATACAATGTGGGTAGGTACAAGCAAACAGGGCATTACTTACGCCGCGCTTAACAACATATCATTCGAATCAGTACATTTCACAAATCATCAGGATATATGTACTATTCTTGAGGAAGAAAACGGCAATATGTGGCTCGGTCTCGACGGTGACGGACTTGCTTTTTATGACGCTTCACGCGATTCTTATAAGTACTTTAAATCTAATGACGGCAATATACCTTCGGATCTTGTTATTTGCTCATTTAAAGATTCGAAAGAGCGCATTTGGTTTGGCACATACGGAGCAGGAGTATTCTATCATCAAAACGGTAAATTTCACAGACTACAATACCCTCACGCTAAAAATAAAGAAAATCCGTTTCTATACGTACAATCTATCGTAGAGGATAATCTCGGGAATATATGGTTTGGCACTATAATGCACGGATTATTTTGCTTTGATTCCAAAGGAGAGTTTTCGTGCTACAATACTGAATCGTCAATAATGCTAACCAACAGCATAACAGACATTAAATATTCGGGTGCACGCAATCTGTATGTTGCGACAAGCAGCTGGCTTTACTTAGTGGATATCCACACACGTAAGTTCACCCGCATGCAAACCAATAAGGCCGGCACACAGATATTCTCCGATCCTCATATACAAACCCTTTATTACGACTCATACGGCTCATTATGGATTGGGTCTCGCTCGGGTATAGATATATATAACGAAAAGAAAGACGAGATAACTCATCTCAACACTACACACGGTCTATCTCACAATCATATCTGCGCTATTATAGAGGATAATAACAAAGGAATATGGGTAACTTCTGATAATGGCATTACAAATATTATAAACGTCAATCCGGTTTATAATAACAATAACCAATATGTATGTTATCCTTATTATGAGCAAGACGGTATAGGGGCGCTTGCCTTCAACAAAAATGCGATATCATGTACATCTTCCGGAGAGATTCTAATGGGTGCTATTGGCGGATATCTTAAAATTACGCCTAAATCAGCATACAATTATAATATACGTACAGACAAGGTTGTTTTCACGGCTCTGTACATAGCAAATAAGATTATTGAAGCAGGCGCAAAAACTACGGATGGCAGAATACCGCTTACACGCAATATACAGTTGAGCAACTCTATCTCTATGGATTATTCCGACAGCAACTTCGCTTTGGAACTTTCCTCTATGAATTATCTTGAACAACATAAAGTACAGTATTCTTACAGACTTAACAGTCAGGAGGAATGGATTAAGCTTGAGTCAAATAAAATTCATTTCAATAAATTATCACCCGGCACATATAATCTTGAAGTAAAGATAAATGAGACCTCAGGTATTAACAATAGTGAGATCTCACACCTCACAATTATAGTGAAACCACCTTTCTGGCTCTCTTTACCTGCATATATTATTTACGCCTTACTTATTTCTATCATTATCCTTATATACATAAGGTCGATCAGGCGCAGACATAAGAAAAATCTCACACATCAAAAAGCGTCTATGGAGGAAGCACAGCATAAAGAGATGACAGAAGCAAAAATGAGATTTTTCACAAATGTAAGTCACGACCTGCGCACACCGCTTTCTCTTATTATTACACCTATAGAGAAATTATTATGCTCAGATCTTCCGGAAAACAGAATTAATGATCTGAAACTGATACATCGCAACGCACTAACTCTACGCAATGAGATTAATCAGCTTCTTGATTTTAGGAAACATGATCAAAACAAGAGCAGCCTGATCTGTTCTTATGGCAATCTGAGTGAATATGTGAGAGAAATATGCAACTCTTACGACCTGCTTTTCGTCAATAGCGGTATATCTCTTAATCTTAATATATTACATGAGGAGATTGACTGCAGTTTTGATAGGGGAAAAATGCAAAGAGTATTACTTAATATTCTCTCAAATGCTGTAAAATACAATATACCGGGCGGCTCCATTACTGTCTGCGTAGATAAAACTATGAATAATGGAAAAGCAAATGCAGTTATCTCGGTATCAGATACAGGCATAGGTATTAAAGATGAGAATAAACATAGAATATTCGACCGCTTTTTTCAGGAAAACAACAATGCTACAACCCATGCAGGAAATGGCATAGGGTTGCATATTGTAAAAGAGTTTGTAGAGATGCACAACGGCAGTGTGAGCGTGACTGACAATAAACCGCGCGGATCTGTATTTAAAATCTGCTTACCTATAGAAAAAAATATAATTGAAAACGAATCAGCATTAACTTCATCCGAAAACAGTGAAAAGGATATTAATAAGATTTCGGTACTTATAGTGGAAGATAATCATGATTTCAGAAAATTTCTTTGTGACTGCCTTAAAGAAACATATGATGTGATAGAGGCTGCAGACGGCAAACAGGCTCTTCAGGTTTTATCAGACAATAATGTATCTATAGTTATCAGCGATGTGATGATGCCAGTGATGGATGGTCTGGAATTATGTCAGAAAGTAAAAACCGATCTTCGCTACTCACACATACCTGTCATACTACTTAGCGCAAGAAGCGCTGAAGAACATATTGCTGACGGACTTCGCGAGGGTGCCGATGAGTATATCACCAAGCCTTTTAATCTTGAGATCCTTTTGCTTCGCATTAAAAAGCTTATAAACATCACAAATTCTCATCACGAGAAGTTTATGAAGATTGATGTTTCCCCTGCCGACATTACATTCAGCACTCTTGATGAGAAGCTCATTGAAAAGACTATAGCTATAGTTGAGCAGAATATTGACAATTCAGAATTCTCGGTTGAAGAGCTAAGCGCTCTTGTCGGGATGAGTCGCAGCAACCTTTATAAAAAACTAATGAGTATCACCGGCAAATCGCCACTTGAGTTTATGCGTATTATAAGATTAAAAAAGGGGATGCAGCTTCTGCAGCAACGTCAATATACAATATCAGAAATAGCATATAGAGTAGGACTTTCACCTAAACAGTTCTCTAAATATTTTCGCGATGAGTATGGTTCGCTTCCTTCTGAATATGAAAAAGATATGATAGTTTAGATAAACACAAAAAAGGCTGTCAAAACTACTTAACGTAGTCTGACAGCCTTTCTTCAAACAATCATTCCCAATACCTATTCACATTATAACTCATCTGTATTAAGATCCGTATCAATAGGTACGGTCGTAAATACTACATAGTCTAAATTTATTTCAAATACACCTAAAGATATATTACCGGTAGTTGCGCCAAGTTTAATCAAAAAGTCTTTAGTCAGATCTTTTCCTATTGCCTCCTGATCAAGATATACCGAACGCCATTTCCACTTATTGTCGGTTGGAGCGAACATATAATCATCACCATATCCCATATTAGACACAAAGTGCATCCAATAACCGTCTTTACCCTCCTGCTGGAATTCAAGTTGGAAATATCCGTTATTTCGTCCTGTATTGATAAGGAAGTTTATCCATACTCCATTAGCGTAAGTCATAGCATCAAGACCGGTCACATTAAACTCATTATCTCCAAGATAACTCCACCCTGCGGTTACATTACCTGTATACGATGCATATTTATTGCCCTGGCAGAACCCGTCAAGAGAAGATCCCTCAGCATCTTTTAATGTATAGAAATCACCAACATTTGTTTCGCAGTCCCAAAGTACGGTTGGATTAAGGGCTCCGTCTGTAATCATCACCTGATCTACTGATATATCAAACGCAGTACCGTTTATATTTCCTCCGCGGAACCAGACTCCGATCTTTTCAAGCTTACCGGTTACTACAGGGAAACCAAGTTCTTCAAGACTATACGAACGCCATTCCCATCCATCTGTTTTTGATTTATAATCATCACCGTATCCAAATTTACCGGTCAGATGTCTGTCTTGCAGTCCGTTTACCGCGTCTACCAATACAGGCTGAGCATATCCCTCTTCACCATTTGTATTAATCAGCATTGTGATATGCGGGTTATTATAAGTAGACAGATCAAATCCTTCTCCTCCGTTATCATTAAGAGCCTCCACATATGTGCCATTCCAACCGTTTCCTTCAGCTGCTTTCACACGAAGCGCCTTACCGAACATTCCTTTTTCATGCGTCACAGTAAAGGCTGTGGAAGCATCACCTTTATCATAAATATCGATGTCGTCAAAATTAAGAATCATGATTGATTTCTTAGGCGTATAAGTATCCTTCGGTTTGACAATCTTTATCTCACCCGATTTAGAACCCTCTCCTACTTTTGCAGTCATTTCAAGTTCCACTTTATCTCCAACTCTAAGATCAAGACCTGCCGTAAGATACGAAGCAGATTCGGCAGATGGCGTACCACTTAAGCTTAGTGACGTACCATTCAGTTTAAGAGACTTAATAAGATCTACATTCTGACCTTTAATGGTAAATGGGCGCCCGAGTTCTATATCGGCAGGCCATTCTGAAATAGTGACAGGCAGAAATTGCGGAGTGATCACCTTATCATACTCAAACTCACGTTTATACTTATTATATATTACCATTTTACCCGCCTCTATAATACGGGGCACCTTTACCACCATCGATTTTCCATCTTCAGCCACACTGCTTATTGCAAAGCGATACGCTCCGATAGAAACCGTCGATACCGTACCCAAGTGTTCTCCTGTAAGAGTAATCTCCTTATCTACAACAGGCTGTTCATCAGACACCTCTGTGATTATAGCGGCAGGCAGCTGAATATCGTAATCCTTTGAGAAATCATCTTCAGAACAGGAAACTGCGCATAACCCTATTGAAGATAAAAATATCATATTTAATATTCCGTTTTTCATAACATTGTTTCGTTAAGATTAGTAACCTTTATTCTGTTGAAGTCCCCAAGCCTGTACCTCTGTCTGCGGTATAGGATATACATAAACTTTATGTCCGTTTGGACCGTCAAAACATTTTGACTCAAGCATGGCTCCTATATTCTCATATCTGTACAACGATTCATATTCACCACCGGTCATGCGTTTGGTATCTTTCTCAACAGACATATTTTTTATGAAGCGTCCGGTACGTACCAGATCAAAGAAACGCAATTGTTCCATGGCGAGTTCCACTCGTCTTTCCTTCCATATTGCCTCAAGCAGCGCTTCTCCCGATAGGTTCTTAATGTCAGCAAGCAAAGAGTTACCTCCTGTAGGTACACCGCTGTAATCTTTTTTGCCCTCAACATAACCTTTACAGAATGTACTGTTGCGAGCTCGTTCTCTCACCTGATTAACCCTTGCTATAGCCTCAGCCGATTTGCCTGTATAATAAGCTGCTTCTGCGTTCATAAGAAGTACATCCGCGTAACGGATAATTATTCTGTTGCGGTCGCAAGCCTTTGCGAGAGCCGGTTTAGCCGGCAGAGCCGCCTTTCGGTTAAGCCAGTCCGAGCATTGCTCATTACGGTCATATTTTTTCTTCTCTCCATACAAAACACCTCCGTTGTATGTCTCTCCGTAGATAGTATTTGATAATCTAGGATCACCCGGTTCAAACGAGTTTACAAGATCGATTGAAGGGTTATTAAATCCCCATCCGGAATCATCCTTTCTGTTACCCTGGAAATTATAGAAATTTGTACCTACAGAACCAGGTGCTTCCTCTGAAGAGCCTTCAGCAAACTGAATCTCAAATACAGATTCAACTGTATTCTTATTTTCTGTCTCAAAAAGCATAGCGTAATTATCAAGAAGTTTATATTCTCCTGAGTTTATAACTTCCGATGTCAGATTATACACCTCATCCCATTTTACAGTAGATTCAATATCTGTACCTATCTGATACATATATATTCGGGCAAGAAGGGCTTTTGCAGCTCCTTTAGTGGCACGACCGGCATCCGCTATATCATAGCCGCTCCTCTCGGGCAATAATCTTATAGCCTCTTTCAGGTCTTTAGCCATCTGCGCATAACACTCATTTACAGACGCTCTTTTCACATTACCAAACTGTGATGGCTGTACAGACTCAGTAAACAATGGCACACCGCCGAATATTCTGACAAGATACCAATAGTTGAAAGCTCTTAAAAATAAGGCTTCTCCAATAAGACGATCTCTCAAACCAGAATCCCATGATACAGTAGGCAGTCCCTCTAATGCATAATTTGCTCTTGACACTCCCCAAAAACCGTGTATCCAGAAATTCACCGATTCCGCAAGCGATGAGGTAGCATACCCGCCAATCATCTCTCTTAGAGATGGATAATCACCGGCGTTACTTCCTTTTTCCGAATCATCGGAAAGCAGATCACCAAAGAAGAAATCCTGATGGTGATCCATCCACTGACCATCTGGTCCTCGACCTTCGTCAAGCTGAAGTATGTCGTATATACCGTTTATTGCAAATATTCCGTTTTCCGCTGTATTAAAATAGTTTCCGCTGTTTTCAGATCCCGCGGGTCTGAGATCAAGAAAGTCTTCGCAACTTGTCAGAGACAATCCCAGCGCGATTGCTGTTATATATATAATGTTTTTCATAACTAAATACATATTAGAAAGTTAAATTCAAGCCAAATGAATAAGTACGTGGATTAGGATATGTGACCATATCAACACCATAGTAGAAAGGATCTCCATACAAACCGAATAGTTCAGGATCAAGCCCGCTGTATTTCGTAAACGTATACAGGTTATCTACAGCTCCGTATATTCTCAGATTTTTAATACCGGCTTTATCAGTCAGTCTTTTTGGCAAAGTATAACCAATCTGAATCTGTTTTACTTTCAGATACGAACCGTCCTCTACCCATCTGTCACTAAAATAAGTATCATTTTTATTCAAGTCGGTCTTTGTTAGTCTCGGCACGTTGGAGTTTGGATTTTCCGGAGTCCAGTGATTGAGAGCCATATCACGACTTATATTTGTTTCATGCATTCTCGAACTGTAAAGTGACTGATACATAGTATTTACAATCTCGTTACCTATTGAATAATTAAAGAAAGCTGTAATATCAAAGTTTTTATATCCGAGATTAATATTAAGACCACCCGTAAAATCAGGGCTCGCGCTTCCCAGATATGTCATATCTGCTTCTGTTATCTGACCATCACCGTTCAGATCCAGATATTTCACGTCTCCAAGCTGAGCATACTGTTGTATAGGTTTTGTCACACCGTCTTTATCTGTATATACATGAGCATCAAGATCTGCCTGAGTTTTAAATATACCTCCAGTTTTATATCCGTAGAAATATGCTATCTCACGACCAACTTCAGTTTTTGTAGTTGTACCGGATTTTCCCACCTCACCCGAACGGATAGGATCAGCTCCGGCAAGTGATGTCACCTCATTCTTTATATAAGTGATATTGAAGTTTACACCGTATGAGAAATCACCTATCTTATCATTATAGTTTATTGCAAGCTCAGCTCCTCGGTTCTCCATCGATCCGGCGTTTACGTTAGGACGTTTCTTACCTGCGTAAAGAGGTATAGGGCGGCTAAGTATCATATCATTTGTCTTGCGCACAAATAAGTCTACACTACCGTTTAGTTTATTATTAAAGAATCCGTAATCAATACCGATATTGTATTGCTCTGCCGATTCCCATGTAAGTTCAGCGTTTGCAAGTTGCTCCTGCACCGAACCTATTACCGGAGTGCCGTTGAAAGCATAATTATACCCTGTCTGCACACTTGACACATAATCAAACTCCCCAGCGCTCGCCTGGTTTCCGACAAGACCCCAGCCTGCGCGAACCTTAAAATTAGAGATTTTAGAGTCCTGCATAAATCCTTCGTTTGACACATTCCATCCTGCCGAGAATGAAGGGAAGTATCCCCATCTCTCATCACTCATAAAGCGCGAACTACCATCAGCTCTCACCGTAGCGGTAAGGAGATATTTATTATCCCATGAGAAGTTTGTTCTGAAGAATCCCGATGCAAGCCTGCTCGAACCCTTACCTCCGCCCATATCATGCTTTATTACATCTTTTCTGGCTCCTATATATCTAAGGTCAAAATCCTCAGGCACATCATATGCTTTCACCCATATATCAGTATTAAGGTTTGACTGAAGCTCCATACCTAATGTAGCGTTAATATTTAGCGAGCTTACTTTTTTATTATATGAGAAGTAGTTTGTGTTTGACCAGCTATCGCCATTATAGCGTTTTTGATAAAGCGTCTGTTCCAGGTTAGACTGAGACGCGGTTATATAATACTTAGGAGCAAATGATTTCTCATCATTAAAAGTCAGGATACGTCCATACTGTGCTCTGAATGACAATCCTTTAAAGATGATGTCATCTATCTGCAAGTAGGCATTGGCAAGAATACGGTGTTCGGCTGTCTTATTATATCCGTTTTGCCAAATCGTCAATGCCGGATTAGAGATTGAAGGCGAGTAATATATCTCACCATAAAAATCAGTATAAGGGTCATAAGCAGCCGAGATAGGATCAGAGCGTAACGCACCGGGAAGTGTCCCGTTATAGTAATCATTACTACCTCCGTCTCCCGGTTTTTCATACCACACATAATTCAGATTCACACCCAACTTTACTTTTTTACTTACATTATAGTTATTGTTGGAGTGGAATATAATTTTTTGCATTTCCGATCCCTTTATTATACCCTGTTCATCTGAGTAAGTGATACCGTGGCTATAGTTATAGTTCTCACCGGATCCCTGTATACTTACATTGTATCGCTGAGAAAGAGCCGGGCGAGAGATCTCTTTTTGCCAGTCTGTACCCTTCACATAAGTACCGGCGGCATTCTGATCTAACACATACTGCACGTGTGGATAAGCAGAAGCAAAAGAAGCGTCATCTCCGCCAATCAACGATCTGTATGCGTTAGAAAACTGTGTTGCGTCTGCCAGCTCCAGTTTATTTGCCACATGAGATATGCCCATATAAGCGTTTGCCTGCACCTCAACCGAACCTTTATTGGTAGTACCCGCCTTTGTTTTCACCAATATAACACCATTGGCGCCGCGTGAACCATAGATTGCCGTAGCAGAAGCATCTTTAAGTACCTCCATACTCTCTATATCAGTAGGCGATATATGGCTGATATCATTAACGGGAAATCCGTCTACGATATACAAAGGATCTGAGTTATTGAATGTACCGATACCGCGAATACGTATCGTTGCTCCCGAACCGGGATTTCCTGAGTTTGAGATAACATTGACACCTGCCATTCGACCCTGCATAGCCTGCGCGGCATCAACTGTAGAAACTTTTTTCAATTCATTTATATCCATTTTACCGACACTACCGGTAAGGTCACTTTTTCTCATCACACCATATCCAACCACCACAACCTCATCAAGCGTTTCGGTATCCTCTTTCAATACGATTTTATAAAATGAATTGCCGGGAGTCACGTTTATCTGCGTTGTCTGATAGCCGATAAATGAAACTTTCATTGTAGTATTGGATGCTACCGTAAGAGTAAATTTACCGTCAAAATCAGAGATTGTGCCGTTTGTGCCATCTTTTACTTCTGTAATATTAGCGCCAATCACAGGCTCTCCCTGTGCATCCACGACAACACCCGCGATCTGCATTGTGTTTTGTACTCCCTTCACACCGGTGGCCGTCTGAGCGGACACATGTGTCGGGCTGCCGAAATTCAGGGGCAATAAAAACCCTGCAATCAGCGAAGCTTTTGCTATTAGATTAAGATTCATACTTTTAAAAATTACTTGTAAGTAGAACTAAATTTCGATTAATTTCACGACGACAATTTGTCTAAAATGACAACTATTTTTAGATATTAAACCATAAGCTGATTAATAGTCCAGATAATATTTTTTTTTCGGAATGCACTTCGATGTAAAGATCTTTAATACAAAAATAGATAGAAACAGTTATGGTTTATAATACTATTTTATCCCACTATTAATCAGCACTTTTTATTTAAATTGTTTTTAATTCATCTTTTTCAAGCCTCTTTATAATCTCCATACACATTCGTCCGTTATGATACGGACACTTCCAGAACCCGGCTTTATCATCAACTCTATTGATAGTATTATCGGCTTTTATACTCCAAAACCACTCTCCGTTTACACTATCAATCATATTTCCCTTTATAAAATCATACACACTGATACTTTTTTGCAGTGTATCTATCTTTTTGTCGGTCTCATACAAATTATAAAAACCAACCATAGCTTCCGCCTGAACCCACCAATGGCGATCACCGTCAGTATGTCCGGTCTTGTTATCCTTTTCATATATGACACCCGACTCTGCCGAATATCCCTCTTCAGAGGCTTTCACTATAAGCGGGACCACTGCCCTTACTCTTTTCAGCAGATTACTGTCGGCAAGCACTACCGCCGCCTCTTCTATAAGCCATGAAGCCTCTATATCATGTCCGTAAGAACATATAGAGTAGTTTGTATTCCAATCATCATCAAAAAACAGATCAAGATGATATGTATCTTTATTTATGATCTTATCAAGAAATATCTCTATAAGGTTTTTCAACTGACCTTTCAGATTGACGTCTTTCCACACTCTGTAAAGATTGGTATATGCCTCAAGTATATGCAGATGCGTATTCATTGTCTTGCTCTCATTAGCATCTTTTTCACTCAATCGCATATCGCCTATAGGCTGCCAGTCGCGGGTGAAAGCCTCGAAATATCCGTTTTTAACCCTGTCGAAACTGTACTGTTCTATTACGGAATAAATCTCGCAGGCGTAACGAAGCGCATCTTCATCCTCGCAGCATCTGTAGTACTCACTAAGCCCGTAAATAGCGAATCCCAAAGCATAAATCTGTTTCTTTGTATCTACAGGTTCCCCCAGGCTGCTCACAGACCAGTATATACCGCCGTATTTATTGTCATAGAAATATTTCAGAAGATAATCTTTAGCGCGAGTCGCAAGATCAAGATATTTCTTATTCCCAATCAGACGGTAAGCGCTTGAGAATGTCCACAGAATGCGGGCATTAAGTATTGCCCCTTTGTCTGCCCCGGTGATAACCTCCTCATTGCCTGTGATGCGCCCCAGAAAACCACCGTTTTTATGGTCGATAGTATTAGACCAATATGAAAGTATATTATCATTCAACAGGCTCAGCAACTCCGGTTTTAATTCTTGCTTCATTTTCTTCTGTTTTAAAATTGTTATCATTTTCTCTTCTCTGCTCAAGCTCTCTTGTTATCTCTGCCATTCTCTTTTCGTTAAGAGGATACATACTGATAAATACAATGCTCAACACAGTACCGATAGCCGGCAATAAACTAAGAAACATCTTTATACCGTTTATAGCCTCGACAGACTGCACCTGATTTGCTTTGAATCCGTAAAAAGCAAGAAGCCATCCTGTCACGGCACTGCCTATTGCCCAGCCAAACTTCTGACTCATTGATGATGAAGAAAATATCAGACCTGTAGCGCGATTGCCTGTTTTAAGCTCAGAATAGTCTGTACAGTCTGCGTACATTGACCATAAAAGCGGGAAGATCGAACCTGCACAGATACTTATTAATACCTGAAACGTAAATATCCATCCAAGCTGTGTCTTGTCAAAATAATAAAATATCACACTGAATACTGTAGCCAGCACCATTGCCATGATATATGTATTTTTCTTTCCGAAACGGTTACTCATAGGAGCGGCAAGAATAACACCTACTATATTTGCAGCCTGACCGATAGCAAGATACAGACCTGACAAAACAAACGATACACCAAAAAATGATATATTACTGTAGGCCAACTCATCTATGAAATATTTAAAATAATATACGGTAGCGCCGTCGCGTATTGAGTTAAAGACAAGCGCAGATACTCCGGCTCCTAACAATATCCACCATGGCGAGTTGCCCATAAGGTCTTTTACATCCTCTTTTAGCGGCGTCTTCTCCTCCTTAAGTGGTTTCACTCTCTCCTTTGTAAGCGCGAAACATCCATAAAACAACACAGCGCACATCAATGAAATAACACACACAGAGTACATCCACCCGTTAGTCTCACTGCCTGATACTGAAGTAAATTTATTTACCATAGGCATAAACAGCAGTAAAGCCACGAAACTACCCAGATAAGCAAATATCATCCTGTATGTAGATAGTGAATTTCTGTCTTTTACATTAGGGCTCATCACGCCAAGCAGCGATGCATAAGGTACGTTTATAGCTGAATACGCCATCATCATTATAGAGTAAGTTATATACGCGTATACTATTTTCCCCGTCGCGGATATATCAGGAGTGGTAAATGTAAGCACCCCTATCAGAGAAAACGGTACACACAACCACAATAGATATGGTCTGAACTTACCATGTTTTGATGATGTACGGTCTGCTACAACACCCACAATAGGATCAAACAAAGAATCCCACACGCGGGTAATCAGGAACATTGTCCCTACTAACGCGGCGGAAAGTCCGAATACATCTGTATAAAATATCATCAGATATGATCCGAAAAGCTTCCAGAACATTGATGATGCCATATCACCAAATCCATAACCGATTTTTTCTTTTAGTTTTATCATAGTATTTAAATTTTAGTAAATCAGATTAGCCCCGGAGTCAGTACACAAAGACCCCGGAGCTATTAATAATTCAGATCAGAGACAGATTCTTATCTATCAACCTATTTATTGTCTTCACAGACTCTGATGTCGATAATCCATCCTGAGGTGTATTTAAACAGTAATCCACTAACTTATCCAATGTAGATGTGGCAACGTGCATACGCGTGTCTGACGAAGCATAATAGATAAATACTTTACCGTCTTCATCTGCTATCCAACCGTTTGTAAATAAAACGTTTGACACATCTCCGACCATCTCTTCTCCTACCGGCGCCATAAAATAGCCTCCCGGCGAAGCGACAACCTTTGCAGGATCTTCAAGAGATGTCATATAAAGATATAAAACATACCTCAATCCGTCGGCACACCCGCGCACTCCGTGAGCAAGATGCAGCCATCCCTTTTCCGTTTTTATCGGATGAGGACCTTCACCGTTCTTAACCTCTTTGATAGTATGATAATGACGATGGTCAATTATAACCTCATCCTTAACCTCCGCGCAAGTCATATCATCAACAAGACCCCAGCCTATACCTCCGCCGCTGCCGGCATCTATAAATCCATCCTGAGGACGTGTATAAAGCGCGTATTTACCATCAACAAACTCCGGGTGAAGAACTACGTTACGCTGCTGACTCTTTGTTTTCAGGTCAGGCAGACGTTCCCAGTTTACAAGATCTTTTGTGCGCGCTATACCAGCCGTAGCCGTAGCCGAAGAGAGATCCCCTGCGGGCGCATTATCATCGTGTCTTTCCACACAGAAGATACCGTAAATCCAGCCGTCTTCATGCTTTGTAAGACGCATGTCATAAACATTGGTACACGGCACCATATCTTCAGGCATAGTGATAGGACGTTCCCAAAAACGGAAATTATCTATACCGTTGGGGCTCTCTGCCACTGCAAAGAACGATTTTCTGTCCGAACCCTCTACGCGCACTACAAGCACATATTTGTCATTAAATTTTATTGCACCCGAATTTAAAGTAGCGTTTACAGCTATACGTTCCATCATATATGGATTTGTCTTTTCGTCAAGATCATATCTCCAGGTGATAGGCGCGTGCTCAGCTGTCAATATCGGGTTTTCATATCTTTGATATATACCGTTTGTATTATGTACCGGTCTGTTTGGTGTAGAAAGAAAAGCCTCGTGATCTTCGATTAATTTTATAGCTTTATCTGACAGTTTTGAAATATCCATAATATCAGTTTTGAAAAAGATTTAAGTAAAATAAAACAGTTAGTTATTATAGTTTTGTTATTATATACATGCCGTAATTTATTGCCATGCGTTATCTCATATTATTAAGATCTTCACAAAAGATTGTTTTTTCCATAGTGTAAAACTCCATGAAGTCACTCTCTGAATTGTGTCCCGGATAAGCGCAATAGTAATGATTAGGTATCTCTCTGGCATTTCGCCATAAAAGAACATAAGATATAGGATAATTCTCACACAATGGAGCCAGTACGCCTGTCCACCATTTGTCATCTTTTATCTGCTCGTAACCGGTCTCGGCAATTGCCATCGGTTTAGACATCTCTTTTGATAACCTGGTAAGAAATGTAAGATTAGAGTTCATATCTCTCAGATAAGAATCGTCCTCATTAATATCTTTAAATTGGTAGTGATCAAAACCTATAAGATCTATATAGTCTTTATCAGGAAATCTCTCAAGATACTTTTCCTCGGTAGTGGCTCCCGATGAGTAGATATAAAGTACGTTATCAACGCCTTTCTCTCTCATGCGGCTCATTGTCATATCCCATAGAGCTTTATACTCACCGGCAGTACAATGGTCGGCTCCCCACCAGAACCAGCTTCCGGTATGTTCATGCCATGGGCGGAACAATACCGGCACTTTTGTTCCTTTCTCATCTTTAATGGAACTTAAGAAGTCTGCTACGACATCTATATTCCTTACCAACAATTCGTGATTCACACCACCCGGCAATACCGTTTCCACAACATTCCCCGCGGATATATCCCATGAATTGGAACCCGACTTGGGATTATTGGCATGCCAGCTTATACTTACTATACCACCTCTTTTATATTGATTGACAGCCTCCGCTCTTATAGCGTCAAACGGCACACTGTCTATACTTTTATCTATTCCTCTCTCTATATCCCCTATCTCAAACGCTACCATTGCAGGATAATCTCCGCACACACTCTTTACATCCGAACGTCCCTGCTCAAATTCCCATCCTATGCCGTAAAGTGTGGCATCCTGATGTCCTACTATGTAACCTTTTTCAGGTATTTTCTTTAATAGATCAAGCAGTGATGATGTCTCGGCTGTTAATTGCGTACGTTTAGACTGAGTGATCTCCGCCGTTTGCGTATTATTGCCACCGCTACATCCCGTCAAAACACATGTCGCTGAGAAAAGCAGTGCCGATATTGATTTTATTTTCATAATATTAAAATATAAGGTGAAAATTGATTTCCGATAATGCAAATATATAGCACCACGTTTTCTTAGAATGATACTTTTTTATCTTACTATTAAGAGATATTACAAAAGAGATATTATATAACGTATTTTCTATCGCTTGCCGTAAAAAATCTCTGCCACGTACGTGGCAGAGTTATGACATGCGCTTGACACTGTTATGCCACGCACGTGGCACGGCCGTGTCATGAGCGTGGCATATATTTTATACGGCAACAATCAGATTTTTATATCAGAGAGTTTCGTTTTATATAATTCTCTCTGAATTCTTTAGGCGTACAGCCTCTTCTTTTCTTAAAAATACGGTTATAATTGGATGGAGTTGAGAAACCTGTTTCATAAGATATTTCAGAAACAGACTTATTAGAATTCATCAGAAGGTAAACAGAGCGATTTACCCTGACCTCGTTTATATATTCATAAAATGTACGGCCTGTGCGCAACGTTATAGCTTGCTCAAACTCCTGAACATCCATATTAAGAATACTCGCAACCTGATATGAGGTGATTGGTTTTGAGTAATTATTGTCAATGTATTCACGCACTTTAATTACAAAAGCACTATCGGCATCGTCGCATTTCTTTTCACTATAAGAAGATAATTGTTGGTAATCAGATTGAGACAGGCGATTAAGTAGTTTGAGAAACTTCATCATTTTATAGAATCCGTTTTTTTCATCTATTAATTCACATATATCACGATACACCATAGCAATAGCGTTATGAGAAAAAGCCACGCCTCTTTTGGCATCATCAAAAAGTTTCTCTATTGATTTAAACTGATTAAGAGAGAAGAGCGTATTGTCTATAAGTTGTTCGGAAAACTGAATCACTATCTCATGAGCCGGTTTTGGTAGATGCGTGTTTAGCATATACGCGTGTTCGAGGTATTTGCCCGTGAGCAAAATCATATCATAATCGCCAATAACCGCTGTTGAATCACCCACTATACGAGTCACACCTGACGCTCCGTCAAGAAATACAAGCTCATATTCGGAATGACTGTGAAGGGGATAGTCAAATTCACTCTTGTCTGTACGGTCAGCTATATATATACAGTCTTTGTCAGAGAGCGGTGTTATCTCATGTATATATGTGTTATCTAAGGTTGACATAAAAAGGTAAATTAAATGGACATTCAAGAACACTAATATATTTACTTATTTTTGTTAATCAGTTATGATTTAATAACTATATTCGTTAATCGATACTATTTTAACTATATCACTATATAATTCTGTAGTAATATCATGAAAACAACAACCGGAGAACATATCATAAGAGAAACAACACCCTTGTCTGAAAAAGACTGTTTCTATATTGTAGACAGGTGTAAAAAACAGTTTACTTACCCTATACATTTTCATTCTGAGTTTGAGCTTAATTTCGTGCAAAACGCGGCGGGTGTAAAGCGCGTGGTGGGCGATTCGTCAGAGGTAATTACAGACTATGATCTGGTGCTGATAACCGGAAAGGAGCTTGAGCACGCATGGGAGCAGAACACGTGTGCGTCTACAGGTATACGTGAGATTACAATACAATTTTCACACAATCTGTTTTTTAATAATTTCATAAATAAGAATCAGTTTGAGTCGATAAGGAGGATGCTGGAAAGAGCACAAAAAGGCTTGTCGTTTCCTTTCTCCTCAATATTGCGCGTTTACTCCATTCTTGATAAACTGGCGTGCGCACAGGGTTTTGACGCTGTAATAGATTTTCTTTACATTTTGTATGAATTATCTTTATGTGATGAAGCACGTGAGTTGTCAAGCTCATCATTCGCTAAAGCGACCACCTCATCAGACAGCCGCAGGATAAGAAAGATTGAGGAGTTTATAAACGGTAATTATAAGGAGGAGATAAGGCTTAACCAGCTTTCGGATATGGTTGGGATGACTCCTGTGGCTTTAAGCCGCTTCTTTAAGACAAAAATGGGACACAGTATATCCGACTATATAATTGATATAAGACTTGGACACGCTTCAAGACTATTGGTGGACTCCGATATGTCTATCGCTGATATCAGTTATGAATGCGGTTTTAATAATTTATCAAACTTCAACAGAATCTTCAAAAAAAATAAGGATTGCTCTCCTAAAGAGTTTCGTGACAATTTCAGAAAGGTAAGAAAGATAATATAACAAAAATGGCTGTCATTGCGGGGTGACAGCCATTTTTTGTTATTGCTATAATACTATTATAAAATAAGCGGACTATAAGCTAATGCGAACGCGTCGGCTACAGCTTTATATGTTATTTTACCGTCGACCATATTTACGCCTTTCGCTAAAGACTCATTATCAGCGCATGCCTTATGCCAGCCCTTATCGGCAAGCATCATTACATACGGCAGTGTAGCGTTTGAAAGTCCGGTAGTAGATGTATAAGGTACTGCTCCGGGTATATTGGCAACACAGTAATGTAATATACCATCAACAGTATATACAGGATTGTCATGAGAGGTCGGTTTAGATGTTTCAAAACAACCGCCCTGATCTATGGCTACATCAACGAGCACGCTCCCTTTTGTGAGTAATGAAAGCATCTCTCTGGTGATTACATGCGGTGCTTTCCCTCCCGGTTTAAGTACGGCTCCGATAACCATATCTGTATGTGGAAGCTCTTTTCTTATATTTTCTTCTGAAGAGAACATGGTCTTTACATTAGCTGGCAGTGTATCGTCAAGATACCTTAACCGTGGCAATGAAATATCCATTATCGTTACGTCTGCTCCATAGCCTGCCGCTATTTTTGCGGCATTTACACCTACTACACCTGCCCCGATAATCAACACCTTAGCCGGTGCTACTCCCGGTATTCCGCTCAGCAGCTTACCTTTTCCGCCTTTAGGCTTTTCAAGGAATACTGCTCCCTGCGTCGTTGACATTCGTCCGGCCACTTCAGACATGGGGATGAGTAAAGGCAGTTGCCCATCCTGAGTTTCTACTGTTTCATAAGCGATACAAACAGATTTGCTTGCAATCATTGCTTCGGTCAGTATTTTATCAGAAGCAAAATGGAAGTAGGTAAACACAATCTGCCCCTCTTTTATCAAAGAGTATTCAGACTCAATCGGTTCTTTCACTTTGACTATCATCTCTGATTTGTCATACACTTCGGCTGCGTCTTGTAAAATACACGCACCGTTTGCCAGGTATTGTTCATCACTAAAGCCACTACCCTCTCCGGCACTTTTCTCTACATATACAGTGTGGCCTTTTTTAATCAATTCTCTGACACCGGCAGGAGTCATTGAGACTCTGCTCTCGTTGTTTTTGATCTCTTTTGGAATTCCTATTATCATAATTCTAAAGGATTAAATTGAATATGATATTTACAATATCCGAATTAAATCTTGAATCTACAATTGATTATAAATTTATTTTTATGCAAAAAGAAGGTGAACTGCATACGCGGTTCACCTTCTTTTTTATAGTTTAAGTTATTGTCTTTTATATTAATACCAGTCAATTTTACTTGCCGGGCTGCTTCGCTTATCATATTTAAGGTCACTAAGAAGTGATGATTTAACTCTGACGCTAAAGTTGTAAGAAGCATACGGCCCAACGGGAACGAAACCTGCCGACATTGTCCAGCAGTGCATGTCACGTGTTATATTACAGTTCATATAACTCAGCTTCTTCTCATCAAAATCATAAGTTGAAGAGAAGTTGAATGACCATCCCTGAGTGATATTCAGATTGCCCGAGAAGCTCAGCGTTTGAGTGACTTTGTGTCCAAAACGACGCGTTATCTCATTGAACTTAGTATTATCATATCCGTAACGAAGACCATATGAGACAGACAAGCTCCATGGCACTTTCCATGCGAAGTAGCCGTCACTTCCAAACTCCTCTTTAGATTCCTTCTCTGTACTCGCCGATTGCTCTATCGCAGCGTCGAGCGACTCGTATCCCTCCTGTATAGGTGGATTAGGATCTGATTTTCCCTCTTTCTTTTCACCGAATATAAGTTTACGAATCACATCATTATTGAATGTATAGCTAAACGATGTACTCGCGTTTCTGATATTTGGAAATTGTCCTTTTTCCCACACCATGGTGTTTATCGGTTTCCCGGTTTCGGAATAGTAATAGGGGTCGAGAGCCCCGCTTACCTGAAGGGTAAACCCTTTTGTTATCTTAAACCTGACTGATGTCGCTATATCACTCCACCTCATTGAATCGGCGGCAAAGTTATAACTCACGCCCATCGAAAGGTTATCTATGATACTTATCTTTCTTACACCGGTAGAGTCACGGTTAGATCTAATCTTCGCCTCAACGTTATGTTGCATGTCGAAGCGGAGTGTTCCTGATTTACCTTTCGGAGACGTACCAAACAGACCGTGAGAATATGGAGAATAAACGACTTCCTGCCACTCCTCGGATGTAGAACTTACAGGTTTGGTATATCTCTCATACATCCCCCACATAGGATCACTAAAATCAGGCTGACCCGATATTGATAGTGATGGTGTAAACATGTGTCGTATCATCTCTACTTTATTTCCTAAGAAAGGAAGCGGCTTATAGAAACCGTAAAGTTTAGTATTGACAGATAGTGAAGCGTTGAAGTTATATACGTTGTAAAAACCGTATAGAGTATCTCTGACTATACCGTCGGAAGATTCTGTACCGGTAGGATCATAGCTTTGTATGATTTTATTTGTATACATACGGTCAACAAAACTAACCGATGGCGTAATATTGAAGTATTTAAACAGACTGAATGACGCGGAAATAGGCACGGTGTGCTGCATACCGTTTCGCCAGTCTTTTATAAGACTTTTATTAAAAAAGTCGTCCTGCTGAGCGGTAAGTGAGTTTCTGAATATACCGGTATAGTTCATTGATATTTTCTCATACCAGCGCTCACTTCCGATAGCCTCCTTGCGTTTAAACGGATATATACGACTCATATTAACCGTCAAATCAGGAAATGAAACAGCCAGCGTAGAGTCGGAAGAACGTTGAGTTACGTTCATTGACGTAGATAGGCTGAACGGTGAATCTGGAAAATTGTAAGATAAGTTCACAGTAGAACTTTTAGTATTCTCTGTAAACTGATTGGCATTGTAATAACTGTCGAGGTTATTACGGTCATAACCGGATGTTGAAAAGTTTACACTGGCTGACAAGGTCATATTAGGATTTGCCTTAGCATCCTGACTGTGAGTCCAGTTCACTTTAAAGTTAGTCATCTTGGCGTAATCGGGTAAGCCTTTATCTCCTGTGATAGTAACCTGATAACCAAGATTAAAATTACCGTTATATTTATATCTCTTTGCGTAAACCGATCGCGCGTTTAATCCCCAGGATCCTTTCGTAAAAATCTCTCCTGTCAGAGCAAGGTCGATATAATCGTTCATGGCAAAATAATATCCACCGTCACGCAGATAAAAACCACGGCTCAGTTCGTCGCCATAAGTAGGCATTATAATACCTGAAGAATATGATTCAGAGAACGGGAAATAACCAAAAGGTATAGCGATTGGAAGCGGTACATCTGCAAGAACAAGATATGCCGGACCGGTAACGATATTCTTTTTAGGCTTAACTTTCGCTTTTGTAAGCTGTAGATAAAAGTGAGGACAGTCGTGATGGTCGCAAGTAGTATATTTCGCGTTGGTCATATAAAACTCGTCTGTCTCAATCTTTTTAGTCTGACCTCCCGTCAGATAACCTTCACCCTGCTGGGTAACAAGATTATTAATATATCCTTTAGTAGTCTTAAAGTTGTAGTTGATTGTCTTGGCATTATACTCCTGTCCGTTATCTGTAAAGATAGGAGATCCGGTCTGCATACCCATTGAGTCAGGTACACCTGTGGCAAAAACCGTACTACTGTCAAGATTCATGATTATCTCTTGAGCCTTCAGCTCTATTGTCTGATATTTTACGTCTCCGTCACCATAAAGATAAGCCATATTACTGTTTGAGAAAACAAGCGAGTCTTTGGCCGCATATGTAACGATATCTTCCAGAGGAGCTTTCTTTTTTGTATGATTGCTTAATGAATCATTAGCAAGTGAATCGGCTGCTATGGCTAAAGTATCTACAGATGGAGATAACGATTCGACCGGCATCCTTACAGAACCGATAGAATCTATATCCTTTAAATTAATTTCCGGCAAAACTACCGTATTATCCGACTGGGCAGATAATCCTATAAATACCAGCAAATTAAAAAATATGATTATATTGACTAAAAATTTCCTTTTATTAAATAGCATCCGTAAAGGTTTGTTATTATCGTGCGAAATTACACAAATTAGATTAAATATAGTCTATATGATTATCATTTAATACTTTTTTCACTTAAAAAGCGAATTTAACTTATCAAATCTTTCTAATGCCTTATTTCCGTATTTTTCCATAGATTTTCTTATCTTATCTATAGATTTTTCTTTGCCCGGCTTTGATTTTGAATAAAATTTATCTGCATAACATATAAGCTTTTCTTCTATAGTGACAGGAAGCATATCGATAGCCGGTATAGGCAGATTATTCTCCATTATCTGCTCCTTTGTAATACCCGAACCGGTATGTCGTTCGCACACTAAAGCATGACGCGGAAATCCTTCTTTTCTTAAAATCTCAGCTCCTAAAATTCCGTGCTTAATATATGGTTCATTTCCGTTGCAATGAATATCTTTTGCGTCGCACATAAACACACCGATATCATGAAGCATGGCTGCTTCTTCCACAAATTGCTTGTCTATATTAAGTTCGGGATGTCTGCCGGCTATCTCAAGCGCCTTATCGGCTACCAGGCGACTATGATCTATTAAAACATTATAAATATCAGAGCCTTCTGTGTAATATTTATTTATTATATCTATCGGATTCAAAACAAATAACCTAAATTCGTTGTACTTAAATTAACATCCAAAGATAATATGAAATTAGTTTATTTAGCACTTTTTATATCTCTTATTCCATGTTATGCCGGTTGTACAGCCAAAACACAAGGGGCAAACGAACATGTGGCATTAGAAAAAACCGTTTCTAACCAGATTATAAATGGTGCTTACAGAATAGATGTCATAAAAAAACTGACAGAAGGAAAACGTGTGGCTCTTATAGTAAATCAGACATCAACAGTAGGTGAAAATTTAACTCTCTTACCTGATACTTTATTAACCCAAAATGTAAACGTGGTAAAACTATTTGCTCCGGAACACGGATTTCGCGGAGACGCTGATGCCGGAGAAACTGTTAAAAACGGAATAGACGTAAAAACAGGATTACCTATCATATCTCTTTACGGACGCAATAAAAAACCTTCTGCCGAACAATTATCTGACGTGGATGTAATAGTTTTTGACATACAGGATGTGGGAGCGAGATTTTACACATACATAAGCACGATGCTTTACGCTATGCAGAGTGCCGCCGAACTTGACAAGGAGTTTATTGTTTTAGACCGTCCTAACCCTAACGATTATGTAGAGGGACCGGTATTGAAGGATAATCAAAGGTCTTTTGTGGGTACTATGCCTATACCTGTGCTTCATGGCATGACTGTAGCAGAGCTTGCTGCAATGATAGTAGGTGAAGGTTGGCTTAGAAACAATAATCAACTGAAACTGAATATTGTTGAGATGCAAAACTGGAAGCATGGTGACAAATATTCACTTCCGGTCAAACCATCACCGAATTTACCAAATGATCTTTCTATAAGACTTTATCCATCATTATGTCTGTTTGAAGGCACAGACGTCAGTGTAGGACGAGGCACATACATGCCTTTCCAGGTGATAGGATATCCGGATTCAGATTTTGGCAGTTACACTTTTACACCCGAATCACTTCCCGGATTTGACAAGAACCCATTACAAAAAGGGAAAAAATGCTATGGATATGATCTGTCAAATGATTCCATAACTCAGGGATTCTCTTTGAAATATAGATCGGAAGAGCACACGTCTGAACTCCAGTCACCGCTCATTATC
>CAMTOT010000003.1 GCA_947074165.1 uncultured Bacteroidales bacterium | reverse complement strand
TCATGTATCATTGTGACGTCTGTTGTTTTCATTGTGTAATTGTCTGTATCCATAGGCCTCGCAATATAAAATTATAAAGATGGATCATACAGATATACGAATAGTTACTATAAACAATGATGGAGCATTGATAGATGAGAATGGCCAGAAACTGACACCTCCTTCAAATTGGGCTTTTTTAAAGGCCGGTGACGCGGGCGTGACTCGCAAGGTTACGTCTAAGGGTAATTACTGGAAGGTTCAGTTTAAAAAGGGCAGACGTATTATGTCTAAAGGAGTATGGGCTCCTGAGGATATTATATCAGATGCTATAAAGGAGATGGAGCTAACAAGAAACTCTAAGGAATATCAAAAAAAGATGGATTCTGCCCGCCGAAGCCGTGATAAACGACAGTCAGAGTATGAACAAGAGTTTTTGCTGGAGATAAGACGTTATCTCAACTTTGCGCCTGCATATAAAGATTATGAGCTCCGTATGGCTCAGCTCATAACCGAACATGCAGTGCCTGTAGGAAGCGGTACCGTAGCGCGTACAAGCATGATCCCGATAGAGGAAAGAGCCTCTCGTGCAGTCATAGCGTGGATGCGACATAAGACCACGGCTTATGATGCTATGGATATCGCGCGTATAAAAGGAGAAAGGAGAAAAGTAAGAGCTATGCTTGCCCGCCGTTCGGTCGAACTGCTTGAATCATTCAGAAAAGGTGATAAAATAGGTGATGAGTCACCGCTGATAAAAGCGCTTGACGGGAAATAACACATAATCACTTCCCGTCAAGATATAGCCATTCACCGTCAATTTTCTCAAAGCGTGACTCCTCATATATCTCTTCTACTTTGCCATTCTCAAGAAATAGCGCACGAAAACGTACTATGCCTGTATTGTCGTTTTCTGTGCCGGCAGAAGTGTATAATACTTTAAGCCCTATCCATTTTACAGAGCGTGCCCACCTCTTTATCTCGTTTTTCTCTTTTATATTTCTGGTAGCCGGATGATGACTCTTCATAAGATAATCTGCATCTGCAATAGTAAAGGCTGTATATCGTGAGCGCATAAGCTGTTCAGCCGTATTTGCTGCGCGCGCTCCTTCTATTATAGCACCGCAACAATCTGAGAAATTGCAGCCTGAGCCGCAAGGACATTTTTTATCCATATCAATTTTTTGTATTATTATATCTCTGATAAAAATAAAAAAGAGGATAATGTTTATATTACCCTCTTTAAATATTTTGAATCTCAGATTTATTATCCGTAAATAATATTTCCTTCAGAATCTTTGTTTTCGTCAATGAAGCTTTTGTTGTATTGAGTCATACCACGAAGAGACATACCCATTGAAGAGAATCCTCCGTCATGGAATAGGTTCTGCATAGTAACCTTTTTAGTAAGATCAGAGAACATTACGATACAGTAATCAGCACATTCGTCAGCGTTAGCATTGCCAAGCGGAGACATACGGTCAGAGAAATCGCAAAGACCATCAAATCCTTTTACACCGCTTCCCGCTGTAGTCATAGTAGGAGACTGAGATATTGTATTCACACGAACACCTTTCTCACGTCCGTAGATATAACCAAAGCTGCGAGCTATAGACTCAAGAAGAGCTTTAGCGTCTGCCATATCGTTGTATCCGTAGAAAGAGCGCTGTGCAGCTACATAGCTAAGAGCAAGGACAGAACCACCTTCGTTGATTGCATCAAGTTTTTTCGCAACCTGCATTACTTTATGAAATGAGATAGCTGAAATATCAAGGGTTTTATCAAGTAAACCGTAGTCAAGATCATCGTAAGTGCGTTTTTTTCTTACGTTAGGAGACATACCGATAGAGTGAAGAACGAAGTCTATTTTGCCACCCATAGCTTCCTGAGCCTGAGTGAAAAGCATTTCAAGATCTTCTACGTTAGTAGCATCAGCCGGGATAACTGTAGCGTTCAGTTTCTCTGCAAGTTCGTTAATTGTACCCATACGTACTGCTACCGGAGTGTTTGTAAGAACAATCTGTGCTCCCTCTTCAACTGCTTTTTCAGCCACTTTCCAAGCGATAGACATGTCGTTAAGCGCACCGAAAATAATACCTCTTTTGCCTTTCAATAAATTGTAAGCCATACTTTTTAATCTATAGTTTTTAATCCGTTATATACAAAAAATAATCCCAATGAATCCCTTGTGGTGGTAATGGTTAATTATCATCGTTGAGTTTCACCGGAATGAGATAAGGTCATATAAAACGGTATTTATTATTCTGATAAATATATCCGCATACCCGCGGATTTTATAAAACCGGGGACAAATTTACACATTTCGCTTAAATATGCGCAATAAATTGTGTAAAAAAGCATGATAATGAGACCTGAAACAAAAAAGAAGCAACCTGATAAGTTTGCCCAGCCTCTTTTTCATGCAAAATGGATAGAGTATATCCAATACCTTTTCAGAAATCTCCCAACCAATACTATATATGAATCAGCGGTTGCCGGAAAGTGCAACCGCTGATTCCGACTTTGGAATCAGCTGATTCCAAAGAGGGAAACGCCTGTTGCCGATATCGGCAACCGCCGTTGCACATATAGGTTTAGTTGGGATATTTCTGATTTACCTTCCGTGAACATAATGCGGACCGGTAATAGCATAAAAAAGAAGCTATCTAAACATTTTATTGTTAGATAGCTTCTTTCGTATAAGATTAAAAATTTTTTATCACATTATTGTTTCTACCTGTTTATTCTGACTACTCTGATACCTGTTTGTTTAGGGTTTGAATTCAGATACTCTGTAAGTGGTTTAGGATCTATTATTACCATTTTTTTTCCTGTAGAGGCATGCATTAAGTACACTTCTCCGTCTTTAATAACCGCAAATCCCACATGTGAAATTTCAAGTCCGGGTATATCGGTAGTAATGGCTATAATATCTCCTTCACGTATAAGTCCGGTTTGTCCTGCAAGTTTATCTTTCGGAATATACCGCATATCAAGTGAGTTGATATAATTTTCAGACTCTTTTATAATAGGTACTAAAGATGGATTCTTCTTTAACTCCGGATATTTATCGGGATATTTTGACATGTATCCGGCCTTGGATGGTAGTTGCTCATTGTTGAAACTATCTGTTATCTCCGTAATATATCCTCTCTTTTGATTGTTGTCAATCCATTCAGAGAAATAGTGAAGACGTGACGCATAACCGTCTATTTTTCCGTCTCGATATCTTATATTTCGCAGCATATCTCTGAATCCGTCGTTTATGGAGTCAGGCATTTGATTAGATAATAAAGCCGCTGTAGTGTACTCTACAAACGTAGTACAATCGACCTCTTCCGTATTAATAACAAGTCTCTCCGGATTATTCCCTTCAAGTGTAGAGGCTACATAAGGTCTACCCAAAAAAGTCGATGCTACATCGATAAACTCTAATTCCTTATCGGGTGTGACCTCTGAATGGAGCTCTTTCGCATTAGCCTGTTTGGCGTTGCAACCACAGAAAAAGAGCGAAGACAATAAGATATAAAAACAATAATTATAGATCATAACAAACCGTTTTAATACTATAAAGATAGTTATTTAGTCGGATTCCAGTTGTCTGAGCCTTTAAATACGCTCTTTAATGTTATCTTTTTGGCTTGTTTTTTTGATATAACGCTGCTCCAACCAACTCTGGCAGATGTTTGAGCACCTTCTCCTGTATTATTGTATTCACAATAGCGGGCAGTTTTCTCATTTTCCTCTTTATTCCAGTTGTGCCAGCCAAGTTTATTTATAAAATTTCCCATTTCACAGTTCATAAAAAGCACCGCGGCATGAGCTCTCCAAGGTCTGCCAAGCATCATTTTAGTTACATCCTGATCGGCAGTCAGTTTACAGTTATTGAAAATATAACCATATTTATCAGCCGGAGTAGAAGCGGCGGTAATATATGAGTTTCGTTTACTGTGTATAGTACATCTTTCAAACCATGCGGTAGCGGGTCCGAATATATAATCTGTTGTACCTTCTATGTAGCAGTCTACATAATACTGACGTGAGTTTTCATTGCCTGTAAATACCGTGTCTTGATTGCCCAATAGGATGCAGTTGCGGAATATAGCGCAGTCACCTTCCACATGCAGGGCCACCGCCTGCCCGATTTGTCCGGCATCATTAGTTATAGTAAGGTTTTCCGCTATGAATCCAAAACCCTCAACTCGCAACGTTGCGGTACGGAAAGTTCCCATATTATTAAGGCTTGCGTAGTCGCCCCAGACAATAATTGTAGAATCAGCGTTTTCTCCAGACAATGTGATGTTGGTTTTATTGGGCGGGCAAAGCACCTTTTCGCGATATGTGCCTTTTTTGATAAGAATTACTTTCCTGCCCAGAGGATCGTAATCTCTGACAGAAAGGATAGCTTCGTTGATAGACGTGAATTGACCTGATCCATCTGAGGCCACAATAATATCATATTTTACAGGTTCTGCAGAAAAAGCGCAGAAAGATAGAAGTGTGCTTATTGCGCACAGGATTGAGATAAGGATTCTTTTCATTTTATTTATAGGTAATTTGATAGTATATAATCATATGAAGTCAAAGATAATCAATTTAAAAATAAACTTCTTTACCTGATTTAAAAAAGCTTATTTGTTGATGCGATTGAAAAAGAATATATTTGCCCGATTATAAATTATAAAATTTGCGTGGGCGATGATTTTTAATAGATTAAGAAATCATAAAGTAATATTAAAGAATACAGGTTATCTTACGATTATTGAGATTGTAAGATTACTTATGCCTTTTGTCGCGCTGCCTTACATTATACAGACCATAGGAACAGAAAACTACGGTACGGTAGTTTTTGCCCAGACTATAGTTTCATATTTTATAATCCTCATAAATTTCGGACTTGAGATATCGGCAGTTCGGGATGTAGCGTCAGCAAGGAATGACAGAGAAAAATTAAATAGTATCGTTTCATCTGTCTTTTTTGTAAAGCTAATACTTTTTACTCTATCCCTTACGATGCTTTTGACAGGTCTGTTTAGCATCGAGTTTATGATAAATCACCGACTGCTTTTCTTGTTTTCATTTCTTACATGTATATCCGAACTTCTTTTTCCAATATGGTTTTTTCAGGGAATACAAAAGATGAAGTATATAACATTTATACGCACTACATCGATATTGTTTTATACAATAGGGATATTTCTTTTTATAAAAGGTAGTAGTGATTATATATATGTTGCATTGTTGCAGTCTCTTAGCAGTATCCTGTCAGGGCTTTTGGCTATGTATGTGTTGATATACATAGAAAAAATCAGGTTTGTGTTTCCGGGCATGTCAATGATTAAAGCAACGTTTAAGGATAGTACTCCTTTTTTTGCTTCCCGTTTGTCTGTCGTATTTAATGCGGGCATGGCGAAAACAGTAAGTGGTATATTTTTTTCTATGGATATGGTGGCTGCGTTTGAATTGGCTCAAAAATTTGCGTCAATGGCACTTATTCCTATGCAGATGCTTAATCAGTCTGTATATCCTCATATTGCTACCACTCTTGATAAGCGTTTTACAAATAGATTTTTTCTTGTTAATATAGGCATTTCGATGCTTGCAGGCATAGCGATTTTTATATTTGCACCTCTGGCGGTCTATTTCTTTGCAAAGGATAGTTTACCGGAGGCTGTTATACTTTCCCGTATACTTACGCTGTATGTTGTTTTTGCAGGGATGAACTCTTTCTTAGGCAGTTCTGTATTAGTATCATTCGGTCATAAGAAGATATTTAACAGCAGCGTTATTTTCTCATCGATACTTCTTTTGTTTATATATTTCATCTACGATCTGGCAGGGATATTCTCTATTGAGAACTTTGCTCTGGCACTTGTCAGTGCAGAATTTATGATATTTATCGTCAGGCTTGGCGGATGTCTTAGATATGGCATAATAAACAAGAGTTTTTTTACTTTTAAATCGCTTCCCGGTAAGATAAAAAAAGACAACTATGAATCTGAGTGAGTATAAAACAGAACCGCAGTTAAGACGTCAGCAGCTTAGGATGCTTGAGATGCTTAAAGAGCTTCACCGAATCTGTATAAAACATGATATAAAATACTGGCTTTCATCCGGAACTCTTTTGGGTGCTGCACGACATAAGGGGTTTATTCCGTGGGATGATGATCTTGATATCGAGATGGAGCGTAAAGATTATATCCGTTTGATGAAGATATTGCCTAAGGAGCTTAATGTTGACTACGTGGTGCAGACTCAAAAAACCGACAAAAATTATATGCCGGTTTTTCCCAAGATAAGAGATACAAAGTCAGATGTGACCGAGCATGATAAGTCTGGCCTTAAGTACACAGGTATTTTCGTTGATATATTTATTATGGAGAAAGGATCATTGCCACTTCTGAAAATGGCAGGATTTATACATAGTAATCTTTGCTCAATGAAGTATAAAAAGAAAAGATTTCCTTTTACTGTAAGTGCTTTTTCCGGTTTGTTTTATAAGACTGTCGCAAATGTACTTTATCCTGTATTCCGGATATTTAAGAATAATGAAAATAAATTTTATCATACATTCGGCTCTGGCATGGGAGGGTTTTTATTGCATCGTGATATTGAAGATATATATCCCCTTACTACAATTGAGTTTGAGGGCCTGATGTTTAACGCGCCTAAAAATACAGATGGATATCTGAGAAAGATATATGGCGATTATATGAAGCTGCCTGATTCAATAGATGAAACACATATTTCGCAGGTCCGTTTTTTTGACTAAGCTATGGGTGTTATTTGTTAAATAATACAATATGAAAGAAACAATTTATTAGACACTATATATACAAATGTGGCTGATGGCATGTATAAAATGTTATCAGCCACATTTGTTTTTTGACAGATGAGATGTGAGAAAATGGTATTATGATGGTAAATATTTAAGGTAAAAACTAATCAGGAATAGTCTGTATCTATATTTTAAACAAAATTACACCTATTTCAACAAATTATACTCTTTTGTTTTTTAGCAGGCCGATATATTTGTATAAACCGAAGAACACAATCTATCAATAAAATACATAGACATAAATCATGTTATGTCCCCATGAAACACAAATAATGAGAATACCGGGAACTAACTGTTTATGATACAATAAGGACTTTGTCACAGTACATAGTATCTGTAAATCTTGAATAATTAATATCGCAGTTACATAAAAATTTATGAAAAACACTTACAAACTGAGCCGGTTTTTTTTGGCAATAATTCTCGCGGGATTATCTCTTAACTCTTGTCAGGATGATAAGATGCAGAAATATTACGAAGAGCCGGAATGGCTAAAAGGCAGTATTTATGATGTTCTGGAAAAGAAAGGTAACTATACAATCTTTCTCAAAGGAATTGAACTTGCCGATTTTAAACCTATGGTGAATGGGAAGAGTATCCTTACGGTAATGGCACCTGACGATGATGCTTTTCAGATCTATCTTAAAGAAAACTATGGAGAAAACGTTACTATTGAGAACCTGAGTAAATCAGAGCTGAAAAAGCTAATCGGGTTTCACCTAATGTATTATGCGTTTAATAAGTCTAAACTGATAAACTTCAGGCCGCTTGAAGGTGATGAGGCGACAGATGAGCAGTTGAATGTAAATGCCGGAATGTTTTATAAACATCGTACAAAAAGTAATGATGCGATTACTCTTGAAATTGATACTGCCGGCAATCAGGTAAGTGTTTATCATCTTGAACGATTTCTGCCTGTTTTTTCATACCGGATGTTTAAGACAAAACAGATTGATGCAAAGTATAATTATGAGTATTTCTATCCGAATTCAGAGTGGAAAGATGATCTTGGATTTAATGTCTCTAATTCGCCTGTAAAAGAATATGAGATAATAGCAGATAATGGATATGTATATACTATAGGAAAGGTCTTAAGACCGTTAGAAACTATATATCAGGAGATCCGGTCGAATGATAAATATTCTGATTTTTTGTCGCTATATGATCAATATGAGTATTATGAAAAAGATGATGAACTGACATTGCAGTATGGTAACGGCACAGATCTTTACCAGCATTATCATACTTCACCTATGGCAAATATCGCGTGTGAATGGCCTGTCACTAACTATACGGCGATGGCAACTCTCGCTTTTAGTTCATATAGTGTATTTGCTCCGGATAATAACGCTTTCAGAACATTCTTTAATGATTATTGGAAAGTAGGAGGATATGAATCACTTGAAGAGGTTAGTCCGAAATCAATAGAATATCTTCTTTTCAATTGTGTGTATTCTTCGTCTATAGTCTTTCCTGAAGAGATAAAGAAAGGACTTATAGAGAATAGCTACGGAACAAAAATAAACTTTGACGTTGATAATGTGCCGGCCGCGAACAGAAAAATGTGTGTAAACGGTTCTTTTTATGGCTGTACGCATCTTACCCCTCCCGCAATGTTCGGGTCTGTGACAGGACCTGCTTTTCAGTATAAAAAATACAGCTATTTCCTAAAGATGCTTGATTCTTCTGATTTGATTATGACTTTATGTTCTGATCAGACAAAATTTATGATGCTTTATCCTTCTGATGAGCAGATGAATAGTGCTGGCATAACAATGGTTGATGGTGTTTTAAAGTTTGGTACAGCCAATCTTGGAAGCGGAGCGCAGCAAAACTATGTTTATTCTCATGTAGTTGGTGTTGATGGCATCACCGGAGGGCACAGAGAATTACCTGTGTCGGGCAAGCATGTGGTTCGTACGCTATCTCCAAATCTACCTCTTTACTGGTATGTTAATAATGGCAGGATAACTAACAGCGTAAAATACAATCAGCTTTTATATGTATCAAATATCACAAAAGATGATGTGTATAGTGATTTTCAGGAGCTGACTTTTGGAGAAGGATGGACTAACGGAAAATGTTATAGCTATTCTCCTGGTTTGTTTGAAGGAACGAATGATAACTCTATGTATAAAGAGTTTCAACCTCTTATGTATAATAACCGTAATTCTGAAAATTTTGAATTTTATGGTTTTGTACAATTGCTTACAAAAGCAGATATGTTTGATGATCAGTATATAAGTCTGATGAGCGAAAGTTGCATGATGTTTGTCCCAACTACAAAGGCTATCAGGCAGGGAATATTGTCGGGGAAAATACCAGGCATCACAACATCTGCAACAAACGAGGATGAGCCTGATTTCTTCTCAACCTGTACAGTTACGGATAAAGAGGCTCTTAACTATTATATGTTGAAATATTTCATACCGTCGTCTTCTGCCGTAGTATCAAATTATCCGTACGTGGGGTGGGAAGAGACAACTCCGGGAGGTTTGATCACGCTTCAGGGGTATGATGTAATAGGTGATAACGGTATAGTAACACCTTATAATACAAAAATGAATATCGTAGATAACGGTTCTTCTCTGAGCGTAAATATCGTAGGTGAAAGTGGATCGGCAAATGTAATAGAAGATTACGATTATTTCCCATTCATTTTTGATGACGGATGCGTCCATTTCATTGACAGTGTTTTATAAGTTAATATTTAGCAGATAATCAAAATATGAAACAACATATAATATACATATTGACATTTCTAATGTTGTTGACTTTCACAGGGTTGAAAGCTCAGCAGCAGGGCGGGGCAATCATTACAGGCAAAGTGTATGAAATGCTTGGTAATCAGAAGGAACTTGCTTTCGGGGTAAATGTCTTTATTTCAAATGATCAGAACCGTATCCTGACAGGTACGACTACGAATCACCTGGGAGAATATTCATTGAGACTCCCTAATGTGAAAGGGGAACTAACAGTAGTTTTCTCTTTTATCGGGATGAAACAACAGACGGTAAAGTATACAGGTCAAAAAATAATAGATGTTACTATGGAAGAGGACTCAAAAAGTTTGTCTGAAGTAGTAGTTACGACAGAGAGATCTCAACGGAGCGAGCTCGGTATATCACAAAGAGAGCAGACATTTGCATCGCAAAGGATAAAAATGGATGAAATAGTAGCTGATATGCCTGTGGCATCTGTCGAAGAGGCCCTGCAGGGGCGTCTTGGTGGTGTGGATATCATAGCCGGCGGTGATCCGGGTGCTAAAAGTTCTATAAGAATTCGTGGTACTGCTACTCTGAACTCAAGTGCAGATCCTCTGATTGTAATTAACGGGGTGCCGTATTCAACTGAGATTGATGAAGGATTTGACTTTGCCACAGCCAATACTGAAGATTTTGCCGACATGCTTAATCTTAATCCATATGATATAGAATCAATAGAAGTATTGAAAGATGCCGCTTCTACTGCTGTTTATGGTACAAAAGGAGCAAACGGTGTACTTCTGATCACAACAAAAAAGGGAAGTAAGGGGAAAACTAAGTTCTCATTTTCAACAAAATTCACAGGGAAGTTTGAGCCGGAAGCTATACCGATGCTAAACGGTGATCAATATGTGGCTTTTATTCAGGATGCTATGTGGAATACTGCTAATGCAAGAGGACTTTCAAACTCAGGCCCTCTGCTTAAACTGTTGTTCTCGCAACCGGAAATAAACTATAATGAGGATTGGAGATATTTTAATGAATATAATACCAACACTGACTGGATGGATTATGTAAAGCAAAACGCTTTTATCACGGATAATTCATTCTCAATGTCGGGTGGCGGAGATAAGGCTACTTATAGATTTTCACTATCATATCTTAATGAAGGCGGCACGACGGTAGGTACAGGTCTGGATCGTTTTACTTCAAGCCTGAATGTCGGGTATAACTTCTCTGATAAGCTACGTGTAGATGCCGATTTTACATATACTGACTCAGAAACCAGAAATAACTGGTCGTCAAAGACAAGAGCCGAGGCATTGAAAAAGATGCCAAATAAGTCGCCGTATTGGATAGATCCGGTAACCGGAGACGCGACAAATAATTACTTTATTCGTCAGAATAGTGAAGAGTTTCAGGGTGCCTTCTCTTCTAAACTTGACGGCTCTAATGCAAGTAATTTCCATCCGATTATTATGGCAAATGAGAGCTATAATAATTCAAGTCAGAAAGAGGAGAGAATGAACTTCCGCGTAAACTATAAAATATTGCCGGAGCTTACTTACACAGGATACGTTTCTATTAAGTTTAAAACAGTAAAGACTAAGAAGTTTTTACCGCAGGACGCGACAGGTGTTACTATACAAAATGTCTTTGCCAATCAGAGTTATGACGGATATTCAAATAACCTGGCTTTGCAGACTGAAAACAAATTTCTTTTCAGAAAAAACTGGAATGATAAGCATAGTATAGTTGCTACGGCATTGTGGCGCACGTCACAAAGTACGAGCTCAAACTATTATACGATAATATATGGCGCTCCGTCGTCAAGTATGTCTGATCCTGTCACCGGAGGTACTATTTATGAAATGTATTCAGGCGATTCAGAAGTAAGAACATTGTCGGGAGTCGGAAATTTCAACTATACATTCCTTAACCGATATACATTCAACGCGACATTCAACTATGAGGGTAAATCATCTCTTGGAAAAGATAACAGATGGGGACTTTTCCCTTCATATGGTTTTGCATGGCATCTTGGAGATGAGGCGTTCATGGAGAAACTTGACTGGCTTGATGAGTTTAAAGTACGCGCCAGCTATGGTGAATCCGGACAGTCGCCATCCGGAACTGCGCCCTATATCGGCACTTATACATCATTAGGTCAGTATATAAATAATTCATCAGTAGCTCCGAGTACTATGCAGCTTAATAAGCTAAAATGGGAGAGCTCGCGTGAGTCGGATATAGGTGTTGATATATCAGCTATAAACAGAAAAATAAGTCTGACTTTTGATTATTATTATAAATACACAAAAGACCTTTTACAAAAAAATATCACTATACCTACGTCTGTGGGTTATAATTCAAGCATGATAGCATGGTTTAATTCAGGCGAACTAAGTAACCGCGGATGGGAGTTTAGAATAGATTATGAGGTGTTTAAATCGAAGGACTGGCAGTTGTCTTTAAATTATAACATAAGCCGTAATGAGAATCAGATTGAGAAACTGCCTGTGAATCTTACTCAGGAAAACTACTCTTTTGGCAATGGTAATTACGGACAGAAAAATGTGATTGGTACACCTTCCGGTTCATTCTTCGGATTCAGATACGCAGGTGTATATCAGACCGCTGAAGATACATATGCCAGAGATGAAGACGGAAATATAATGACAGATCTTAACCGTAAACCTATAGTAATGAAAAACGGTACATATACATGTTTTCCGGGAGATGCCAAATATGAAGATATTAATCATGACGGTATAATAGATGAAAATGATATAGTATATCTTGGAAACTGTATGCCAACAGTATCTGGAGGCGCAGGGTTTGTCTTGAAGTATAAACGATTCTCCCTAACTACATTCTTCCATTATCGTTTGGGGCAGAAAGTTATTAATCAGGCTCGTATGGATAGTGAATCGATGTATGGCACTAACAATCAGAGTAAAGCCGTATTGAAAAGGTGGAGAAATCCTGGTGATGATACAGATATCCCAAGAGCACTTTGGAATTACGGATACAATTATCTTGGATCTGACCGTTTCGTAGAAGACTGTTCATATATACGTCTTAAAACAGTATCATTAAATTATTCATTTCCGAAAGAGTTTTGTACAAGACTTAGAACCAATAGTATAAGTGCTTTCATTACCGGTTATGACTTGTTTACGTGGACAAAGTATACAGGTCAGGATCCGGAAGTAAGTTTGCCGGGCAAAGTGACGGATCTTGCAAAGGATAATGCTCAGACACCTCGCAGTATGCGTGTTTCGGCTGGCGTTAATATCAACTTTTAATGCGTGAATGATTATAAAAGCAAAAAACAATTAGTATGAAAAAGATAAATTATATATACATATCATTACTGAGCGCTCTTGTGACATTCTCGTCTTGCGGCGACTGGCTGACAGTATATCCTGAAAATAATCAGGTAAGCGATACTTACTGGCAATCAAAGGAGGATGTTGAGGCTGTTGTAAACTCCGGTTATTATTATCTGCGAGCTATTACAGAAACACATCTTATACCTTACGGAGAGTTGAGAGGAGGTGCTATATACAGTAGAGTGGGTAATTCTTTACAGACATTTCAGGTTAAGTCATCGCAAAAAATGAATAGTGACTGGGGGCCGTTTTACAGAATAGTGAATGTGGCGAATGCAGTTCTTGAAAAAGCGCATATCGCAAAACAAAATGATGATACTTATGAAGAAGCTGTGATGAAATCTCATCTGTCTGAAGCATATTTTCAAAGAGCTCTTTCTTACTTCTATATAGTAAGAAACTGGAGAGACGCACCACTTATATTAAATACGTTTGAAGATGATAGTAAATCATATCATATAGCAAAATCTACAGAGTCACAGATTATCGAGCAGATAAAAAATGATATCAGAGCGGCACTGGCTACCGGGGCAGCTAAAGAATCATTTAATACGACATGGGAAACAAAAGGACGCGGCACAAAATGGGCTTTATACGCGCTAATGGCAGATGTTTGTTTATGGTCGGAAGACTATCAGACGGCTATTACATTTTGCGATTATTTGCTCGAGGCAAACAATCCTAAAGCTCCTGTTTTCATGTCAACGCCATCACGCGCAAGTTGGTTTACAATATTTAATCCGGGTAATAGTAATGAATCAATATTTGAAATACAGTGGAATCATGAGGTAAATAATCAGACAAATAGTCTTCCGATACTCTTTGATAATCTTAATACATCGAGAGTATATGAGCTGACGACTGAGATGCTTCGTAATTTCACTAATGAATATGGTAATTGCCTTGAAGAACAGGTTGAACCGGTAAGGTCTATGTATGGCGGTTATTTTGTGACAGATCCGCTTGCTTTTGAGATAGCGAATAACGGGTTTGTATGGAAATATTGTGGCGGTAAGACTCAGTCAGACAAGAGAACAGCTACTTATTATGATCCTAATTTTATTATATACCGTATGGCCGATGTCGTTCTGATGAAAGCTGAAGCTAAAGCTCTTATTGCAGATACGCCGGAAAACAGGGCAGAAGCTGTAGAGTATGTAAACAAAATAAGAGTAAGGTCTAATCTTAATGAGCACTATTATACTGATGATATGTCGCAGGAAGATGTACTTGATCTAATTCTTGATGAAAGAAGAATGGAGCTTGTGGCGGAAGGAAAATATTGGTATGATCTGCTTCGTTTTGGTCGTCGTGATAATAATAAGTACAAATCAAAATTTCTTATAGACAATGTGCTTATGTATAATAATCAGGCGGGACAGTCATGGCTAAACTCGGTGCTTATTAACGATGACGCTTTGTTTTTACCAATATGGGATACCGAGTTGAAAAGTAATCATCTGCTTGTACAGAATAAATATTACCTATAATAATCTGATAGTATGAGAAAAAGTATATTATATATATTGTTGTCTGTGTTTCTTGTGTCATCATGTGATGATCAATTTCTTAATACCACACTGGTAGTGAGAGATGATGATGATACAAAGCTGACAAACGCTGAGTATATGAAGAAGTTTGATGAAACTTATTCATTATGGATAGAACTTCTTAAACATGCTGATTTTTATAATGCACTTAATGATGCCAAAACAAAATCAACCGTATTTGCACCAGACAATGAGGCTGTAAGAGAGTTTTTAGACTGGAAAGGCGTATCAAGTGTAAAAGAGCTTGATAGAGAGTATGCCCGGGCTGTAGCTGAAGTGCATGTGCTAAACTATGATCTTGGAGAGGCATCTTTTATTACTTATGTTGAGGAGGGTAAGATTCCTATTCTTACTATTTTCGGTACTTATCTTTCCGCTTCTTACGGATATGTGAAGAATGATGTAGATGATTCCGAACTTACAAATGAAGTCTTTGATCAGAATAAGATATTTCTTAATAATCAGGCGGAAGTACGAGACCTGGGACGCGCACGAAAAACATCCAACGGAGAGGTATATACCCTTGGTGGGGTAATTCGTCCATTAACTGAGACTATCATAGAAAAACTTCGTACTTATGATAATGAATACAGCATATTTATTAAGGCAGCGGAACTTACCGGTTTTGAAAATGTAGCCAATATATACGCAGATACAGTATATAATCTTGACGGAAGCATGTCTGTAAATGATATTCGATACACATGCTTTGCTGTACCTGATGAAGTATATAAAAGTGCGGGATACAGCAGCGCTGAAGCTCTTGCCACAGGGCTGGGCGCAGGTTCAGACTATACAAATAAAGAAAATGAACTATACAGATATATGTCTTATCACTTCTTGAACAGAAGTATGTCAAAAAATGAAATATTTTCTTTTCAAGAGGACGGAGGCATTAATATTTATGATACTAAGTACACGCACCAGGTTATAACTGCGCGTAATATCAACGGACAAAACCTTATTAATGACTGTGCATCATTTATCAGAAGTAATATTGCTTCAAGAAACGGTATGATACATAAGATTAATCATATTATGCCTGTTTATGAACCGGAGCCGGTGACTGTAATCTGGGATTTTCTTAATACATCGGATATTGAGTCATTTGTGAATTCTTATGGCGCGTCGAAAAATCTTGGAGAAATGTTCTCAAGACCAATTGATGCCAAAGAGTATCAGATAGATTTAAGCGATGACAGAAGAGAGGGGGATCACGGTACGCTTATGTCATTTGCTTATCAGGGTAATAGTACAAAAACATCTACAGGCTCATGGAGACGAATCGGATTTTATAAATGTGCATGGTTATCATCTAAAGAGCCTGAGGTAAATAAATATGGTGCCTATATGGATAACCTGATGATTCTTAACCTTGGATACGCTGGTTGGATTGAGATGAAAACACCTACAATTATTAAGGGTAAATATAAAGTTGAACTTTTTTACGCGGGTAATATAGCTCTTAAGAACTTCTACGCGGCCGGTAGTCTGGTGAAGTTTAATATAGATGAATACCAAAAGTCAGCCCATTTATGGAAAGGGTTGTCTCCAACATCAGGTAATATAATTACATCTGAGGTTCTGTTTGACGCTCTTGAATTTGATTCTTCTGATTCACATACATTTAAGGCTACTATAATGGATATAAATGCAAAGACAAACTCTTTGTATCGACAGATGTGGGATTATGTGAAATTTACTCCTGTTAATTGATAAAAAATAATACTATGAGAATATATAAAAGACTATCTGTAATCAGTCTTCTGATGCTGGGATTAATATGCGGTTCCTGTAAAGAAGAATGGGATAATCACTATAATGAAACACAGGTTATATCACCGGATACTGATATATATGCAGGTGATATTGTGTCATATATCAGATCAGAAAAAGATCTGAGCCTGATAAATGCTGTATTTGAATCAAGCAAATCTTATGATAATATAAAGAAAGAGAAAGGATATACTATTATCGTATATAAAAACAATGCGTTACAGCTCTCTCATGATTATGACAATAAAGAGTTTGCTGATTACTGCATATGCGATCTTTCTGTTTCTCCATCTTCGTTGAAAGACGGATACGGAATACAGACAAGACTTGGCAAGAATATATGGGTGTCAAAATCCGGAGATGAAATTACTATTGAAAATAAGAGAATAGAAAAGAAAGTAAAAACTGATAATGGTTATGTGTATTATCTTGAAGACATAATGCCTGTAAAAAAATCTGTTTATGAGTTTCTTAATTCTCTTGGTGAGGAATACTCTCTTTTCGTCTCATACGTGAAAGAATTTGAGGAAGAGTATTTTGATGAACAGAATAGTATACCCACCGGAGTTGATGAAATGGGAAATACCATCTATGCAGATTCTATTATAGATACAAGAAATACCCTGATGGACAGGTATACGGAGAATGGCCTTCTTCAGTGGAATATGAGAAGTGAGGATTTTCTTTCTACAATGTTTGTTCCGTCTAATGATTTGATTAAGAAAGCTATAAGCAACGCTCTTGACAGTATTCCGTCATGGCTTGGTCGTGAGTCTACAGAATCGGATATAATAAAGTTTAAAGAGTGGATCGTAAAAGCTTGTTTTGTGGAAAATCGGTTATACCAAAATGACGTAGCAGGAGATAAGGATATTAATTGTGTTGGTGGATATCTTAGACAAATTGATAAAACCCAGGACTCGGAGAATTTTGAGAAAGCAGATCCCGCGTTATGGCGTACATCTATACAGAAACTTAATGTCTCAAATCCGGTAGCTCTAAGTAATGGGAATGCTTATTATGTCAATGAGTTTAAGATACCTAATCATGTGGTAATATACAGAGTCAAAGCAAAATTCTATGAGCTTTGGGGCGCAATGTCAGACTCGCAGAAAAACCAATATTTCCGATGGGAAAACTGGGTGGACCCTCTTATTATAAATGATGCGCAGGGACCATTTACTCTTTCTGAAACTCTTCCTACAATGTATTATCATGTACTTACCGCAATTCCTGGTGAAGAAGCAATTAAAGACTCAATGCCTTGTAGCGTAACCTACGATGGTGTAATATATAATTCCGCGACAAAGAAACTTAAAGAAGTATATCTTCCGGCAGGAGAATATAATCTGCGTATGGGCTTTAAACACAGTCTTACATACTCTATAAGCATTTATTTCAATGATAAACTTATTGTTGAGGATATGGTGCTTTATGCGCAAGGTTCAAACTTCCACTTTGATAGAGGATCCGTAAGCGATATGGACTATTTTGGTAATATATCTATAGGGTATGGTGAAGGATTTAATTGGAAAGAATGGATTGAGAAAGACGAAAAGGCCGTAGCTTATGATACAGATGGTTATCAGGTAGCGGTGGTTAATATACCTGAAAGCGGAAACTTTACAATTACGATCACATCAAATGATATGTGTTACCTGTATGATGCTGAAGCTGTGAGAAATAAAAATAACGTTACTCAGCTTATGATGTATCACTGGTGTCTGCGCCCTACAAGAAATAACTATTAATTGAAATTGAGATGAGAAACATTATATTAATACCACTGCTAAGCAGTTTCGCTTTATGCGCTTCAGCTCAAAATACAGTGCTAAAATCCCGAATCACAGATACCGGTAATAAACCAGTAGAGGGTGCTATTATCTCTGTTTCGGAAAATAATAAATCTGTTATTACCGATAGTATAGGTTGCTTCAGTATAGATACGTCTGCAAAAAAAGGTTTTATAAAGATTGCGGCTGAAGGTTATTATGAGGTTGAATTTCCGTTGACTGCTCTTCCGGGTCAGATTACTCTTATTCCTGTAAACGCAACAAAATATTCCGGAGATACGCATCATCCGTTTTACAACGAACGTCGCGATAATAAATCAGCTATTGTAAATAGTGTAGAGAAAAAAGATTTTCTTAAAGGAACATCTATCGATGTTGCTATACAAGGAGAAGTAGCCGGGCTTGATGTGATACGTAAAGGTGGGATGCCGGGTGAAGGCGCTTATATAAATTTGCGTGGTATTCATTCATTCGTAGCCGAAAATAGTCCTCTTATTGTAATAAATGGTGTTCCGTATTTAGGTAGTCAGGATATATCAGGCATTATAAACGGATATTCAAGAAATATGCTTTTCGGCTATAATGTAGATGATATAAAGAGTATAACAGTATTAAAAGGAGCTGAGGCTTCACAATATGGCTCTCTTGCTTCCAACGGAGTTATTCTTGTAGAAACAGAACAGGCCACATCTGATAATCTTGAAACAAGAATCTCTTTTACAGGACAGTACGGAGTAAATGCTCCTGGCAAATCATTGCCAGTCATGGGGCCTGATTCTTATCGCAATTATGTACGGGATATTGGTATGACCAGATACGATAAAATGTCATCACTGCTTGCCGATTACACGTTTCTTCAGAATGAAAGTAATTATTATTCATATCTATTCAATAATAATACAGACTGGATTAAGCAGGTGCAGGGCAATACATTTGTAACCGACAATATGTTCAGGGTAGAAGGTGGCGATGAGATTGCTAAATATAATATATCACTTGGATATACATCCGACGGAGGTGTTGTTGGCTCTACAAGATCTGATAAATATCATACTTTGATTAATTCAAATATTATGGTAAACAGAGATGTAGACATATTTACTAATGTAGGTCTGTCTTATACCAACAGCACAATGCAGGAACAGGGGCTTGTAGCGGAAACTAATCCTATACTTACGGCATATAACATATCACCATTGCTAAGTCCTTTTAAGAAAGAATCAAACGGCAATATACTTGGGTCTTATTCCACGTATTATACTTCAAATACAAACAGCAATCCTACATATGCATATGATAATGTAAGTAATCCGCTTGCTATTGTAAATACCCTTGACGCGAAGGATAAGATTTATGACGCAAATATGCGCATAGGTATGAATTATAGAATAGGCAAAGCCTGGACTCTTACAGGTGTAGTGAATATAATATATAATTATACTGAAGAAACTGTGTTTATCCCCGGGGTGACAGATCAGGCAATTGTACCTCAGGTTTATGGTACAGGCTTAAATGCAGCAAAGAAAGGTGTTATGGAGTCTAATAGCTATTATTATAATCTTAACGCTAAATATGAGAATGTATTTCAAAATATTCATGATGTAAGAGCATATGCCGGAGTGAGATATCTTGGCAATAAAGCAGAATGCGACTATGCTGCCGGATATAATACAGCAAATGACTTTTACGGAACTCTTAATCAGGTGACTGATGAGAAGAATATATTCGGACGTAATCAAGAGTGGAAATGGTTAAATTATTATTTACATGGTGATTATGTATATAATCATATACTTAAGGCTAGTGTAAATATGGGTGTAGACGGCACATCTGTATCCGGTGTCGATGCTCAGCGTTTCGGATTCTTTCCATCTGCGGGTTTAACATATATGATGGCTAATACAGGCATTCTGCCGGAGGCAATATCCTTGTTTAATATATCTGCCGAATATAGTAAAACCGGTAACAGCCGCTTTTCATCTAATTATGCGAAGAATTATTATGATAATAGCAACTTCTTTACGTTAGGAACAATCGTAAGGTCTAATGTGCCAAATACAAAGCTTCAGTGGGAGAAAAAAGATCAGTATGACTTAGGTCTAGATATATCGCTTTTTAGTAATAAAGTTAATTTAGGAGTAAACGCATTCTATGCGTATTCTTATGATTTACTTCTGAATAAAACAATCTCGGCGGTATATGGCTCTTCAAAATATTATGATAATATAGGAGAAATATCATCAAAAGGATTTGAAGCATCTTTGAGACTTAACCCTGTCAACAGCAAAAATATTGATTGGGTAATAGGTGCAACTGCATCTATGTATAAAAGTAAAGTTGAGTCGCTTGGTAATGATGAGTCGCTTACAATAAACTTTGAATCATACAATGATAAAGACGCTATGGTAATGCTTAAAGTGGGAGAGTCTCCTTATCAATTTTATGGTTATAAAACTAATGGGATTTATAAAACATCAGATGAAGCCCGAAATGCAGGTCTTGCAAATCATAACGGATTGGCTTATCAGGCAGGGGATGTCAGATTCATAGATCAGAATGGTGACGATGTAATTAATGCCAATGATAAAGTTCTGCTTGGTAGCGCGACTCCTGATTTGTTTGGTTCATTTTATACTACTTTGAGATATAAACAGTTCTCTCTATTTGCTCAATTTGGTTACTCATGGGGAAACAAAGCATATAATGCGCTGAGAAGAGATCTTGAATCTATGGACAATTTCAATAATCAGAGCACAGCTACACTTAACCGATGGCAGGTTGAAGGTCAACAGACTAATATGCCGCGTGCCGCTTACGGCGATCCGTCTCTTAATAATGTATTTTCAGACAGATGGATTGAGGATGCATCTTATATCAAGCTTCGGAATGTGACTATCAGCTATAATTTTGATAATACATTTATCAGAGCATTTCGTTCGGGCTCGATATATATAACAGGCGAAAACCTTATTACTTTCACTAAATACCTGGGTAGCGATCCTGAATTCGCATTCTCATATAATGAGGCGGTAAGAGGCATTGATTATGGTAAAGTGGCTCTGCCGAGAGCTGTAAAAGTGGGCTTCAACTTAAACTTCTAATATTATGCGATACATAAATAAACTAACAATAATTATAGCCGGATTATTAGCTTTTACATTTTCATCATGCGATGATTTTTTTGAAACTAATCCTGATAATATAATCAATGCCGGAGATTATATAAATAAAGACGACGAAATGTACAAAGGGTTTCTCGGTATTATAACAAAGATGCAGCAAGCCGGAGATCATGCGATTTTTCTGACAGACACAAGAGGTGAGTTTCTTGAAACGACTGGCAATGCACCTATACAGCTTCAGAATATCAACAATTATGAAAGTACCATAGGCAATAAATATGCAGATCCGACATGTTATTACTCAATAATAATAGCTTGCAATGACTATATAGAGAAAATGACAGATTACAGGATAAAGAAAGGTACAAGTATGGATGATCGTACTGCTATCGATTTCGATGCTTTGATAAGTAATACCCTGCGCCTTAAGGTTTGGTCATATCTTACATTGGGAAGGATATATGGAAAAGCCGTATGGTTTGACGATGCTCTCGAAGAATTAAAAGACCTTAATGACACAAATGTATTTACACATCTCAATAATATGAAAGATGTTGCCGAAAAGTGTCTTTATCTGCTTGATAACGGTATAATGATAAATGGTAATACAATATCGGCAGACCTACAAATGAACTGGGGAGCGTGGCTTGATTCAGAGACTGAAAATTATGATGATTACAAGCACTGGGATTATATCGTGCCTACATGGCTTATTCTGAAATGCGAGCTTATGGCGTGGAGAGGCACAACAGATGATTATACATGGATAAGAGACAATATACTTGAATATCTGTATTCTCTGCACACAGATGCGACTATTACAAACGGTGGATATATGTATGCATGTAATATCCCTCTTACCGGTATGTATTCTGATATGTTTTTCAATAAATCAAACGGTTATGTCGGAAATCAGTTTCAGTTGATATGCGGTATAATGTATGATTATAAAAACAAACAAAGAAACAGACTTGTAGAATATCTGTGCCCTTCATATCCGGGCGACAGTTATTACCTGAGACCATCATATTATGCACGTAGTCGTTACGCGGAGCAAGACGTGAGAGGATTTACTCAGCGTCTTACGATGAATACTATAAACGGGGATACCTGCCTTACAAAATATTATTACCACAGAGGTGAATATCTGAATACGAATATTTTTGAGATCAACCCTACAATAATTCTTTATCGCGGTCACGATTTTCATTTTCTTCTTGCTGAGGCGGAAAACCATCTTGGCAATTGGCGTCAGGCAGAGTCTATACTTAATCGTGGACTTAATAATGAGTTTCCGGGCAAAGTTATACCTGATGACTGGCATTATGGTTATACAAGCTGGTTTGGAGGAAACGGAGGTTATGGCGACGTGGGTATCGTGGGGTGTGTACGCGGTGCTGACAATCTACTACCAAAGCCAACAGAACAAGGGTATTCTCTGACAGAAGAACAGCGAATAAGACTATATGATGAAGCTCTTGTAGATGAATATCTGAGGGAGTTTACCGGCGAAGGTAAGTCATATTCCTATATGGTGCGCATGGCAGAAAAGTATAATGACCCGTCAATAATATCATCACGCGTATGCAATAAATATAGTGGCGGCATGAGAGACAAAGTAAAAGCCCAAATCGAATCAGGCAATTACTGGGTAGAATGGAATTTAGATATTAAAAATTAAACCTTAGTAAAATAAATTATTAACACCTTAAAATTACGAATGTATGAAGAAGAGTTCTATGCTTTTAATTACAGCTCTTGCATCCGGTACCATGATGCAGGCACAAAAAGTAACTATCGTTTCTACAGCGACCGAGCTTATCACAGCTTTCAACGGAGCTACCGGCAATGATACCATATTGGTTTCTCCGGGGGAATATAACCATGGTAACGCGAAATTAAAGTTTCCGTCACAATCTGTTGTTACTGTTAAGGCACTGCACGCTGACCCTGATTCAGTACCTCATTTGATTGGTTCTATAGGTTATGGAGCAGAGCTTGCCGGAGGCGGTATAAACTTCGAAGGTCTTAAGCTTTCTTATGAGAGAACAGGCGCAAGACATATTATATATCTTAAAGACTACAACAATGGAGGTAATATCAGTCAGATAACTTTCAAAAAATGTGAGATTATGGATTGTGCCCGTGGAGCTTTCCGTACTGTTTCAACTAAAAACACTGAAGGTAATTATGCTCCCGGGGATCTTGATTATTTTGAGATGTCAGATTGTAAAGTACATGATTTGTTTAATGCTTCAGGCGATTCATGGCCTATTATTTATTTCGGACACACTCCGCTTGATGTGGTTGTAGAAAGAAATACATTCTATGATATGCCATATCTTAAAGAGATATTTGTGACAGGATACGCAGATGAATCAGGTCGTTCTATAAATGTTAAGTTTAATAAGAATACTGTAATCTCATCATGTCGTGGAACGCTTATAAACGTAGGCTCTAATTTTGGAGCTGAGTCGGAGGTTGAAATTAAAGATAATATCATTATAACACCTACATGGGAAAACGAGCAGAATGTAATACATGGCCCGGCCAAACTTTTAGGTATTAAAAATGGTATCGTGACTGCTACAAATAACCTTATTGAAGGTTATCAGGGCTGGGAAGCCGGACAAAACGATGTTGAAAACGGCTACTTGCTTTTAGATACAGTTCCCCAGTACTCTTATGAGTCTCTTAATATTGATAATTCTGTTTTTGCTAATGTTGAAGACGGAGATTTTACTTTTGTAACTGGTTCGCCTCTTGCCGCTCTTGCTTCTGACGGAGGAGCCATTGGTAACCCTTCATGGTATCTTGCCCTTCAATCGCCAACTTATCTGACGACATCGGCAAATATAGAAAATGTGACAGTCACACCTGCTAATGGTATTTATGAGAAAGGTGAAGAGGTCTCAGTAAAAGCTCCTGAAGTCTATGGATATACGTTTAAAGAGTGGCAAAATGCAGACGGATTATCTCTTTCTACAGAGAACCCATACAAATTTGTCATCAATGAAGATATTGAGGTAAAAGCGATATATGACGCAAAACTAATGTACTCACTTGATATTATTACAACAGATGGTGGTTCAGCCGCAACTATCTCATTATCTCCGGAACCTGTAAACGGAGTGTATGAGCCTGGTACTGAGGTGACTCTTACTGTCAACCCTAATGCGATAACTGAATTTATCGGTTGGGAAGATGGTTCTACTAATAAGATACGCAAAGTAACTGTCGATTCAAATATATCTGTCACAGCTAATATTAAAGCTCTTCCTGCGCTGGTTGCATGGAACTTCAATGATGTTGCTACAAATAAAACATTCACAGAGAAAGAACCTAATTACTCATTTAATGCTGAGACAAATCCGGGTAAATTCTATCTTATCGCGCAAGATACTGTGTCTGTAGCTCAGACCCGTACTAATAAAGCTTTTGCTCAGGGCGAAGAGAATATTCTTTATTACTGCTCGCAGCGTCGTACAACAAAAGATAACTTCGCAGCTAATCCAAACTATTATGTAGCGGAATTCTCAACAAAAGGAATGTCAGGTATCGGTGTGAGATCTCTATTGGCAGGTGACGGTAATATGATTAATTCCCGTCAGCTTGTAGAATACTCACTTGATAAAGCAGTATGGACAGTTGTGAAGGATGAAGCGGATTTTGTGACTACAAATAAATGGTATGAGATGAACGGCACTCTTCCTGCTGACGCAAACGATAAAGACGTGGTTTATGTACGTTGGATAGCTGATCCTGCAAGTAAAAAATGGGAACTGCTTCCGGAACAAACAGAGCAGGATATCGAGTTTGTTTATATCTCTCAGGTTTGTATCACTGCAAACGAATCTACAGGCGTTGATGAATTAAATTCTGATGTTGTAAAACCAATACTTGTACAGAAAGGAAATAAAGTAACATTAAGCAATATTGATAAAGCAACAAGACTTCAAATTGCTACTCTTGACGGTAAAGTGATAGCTGATGAAGTAATCAATTCTTCTTGCAATATCGAGCTTCCTGCTAAAGGCATTTATATTGTTAAGGTGGGCACTTTGAGTACTAAGGTTATTTACTAATCAGATAAATATATCTGATAGTCCACAAATTAAGGGTGTTTCGTATTTATGAAACACCCTTTTTTTTAGTATAATAATGATTGTGCGATAAAATAATTTTATCCTTAACTAATAATTCTATATTTGCCCATAAATTCAGACAGCATAAATTACCATAGTCATATTATGAATAAAATAATCACCATCATTATAGCCACATTTAATGCATCAAAAACAATAGAGAGGTGTATTAAATCAATATTATCTCAAAAAAATGAAAATGTGGAACTTATTATTATTGACGGGGCTTCACGTGATAATACTGTTGATATTCTTCGTGAGTATGAATCGGATATTGATGTTCTTATTTCTGAAAAAGATAATGGAATATATGATGCCTGGAACAAGGGTATAACTAAGGCCTGCGGGGATTGGTTGATGTTTATCGGTGCAGATGATATATTAATAGAAGGAGCTTTAGATAAATATCTTGATTTCATTTCCGATATGAAGGAAAGTCGAGATTATATATGTGCCAGAAATGAATATGTGACAGAGAATGATGTTTTTCTGAAACTTATCGGTTCAGAATATAAGTGGGATATATTCAGATACCGTATGGATGTGGCTCATGTGGGTTCATTGCATAATAAAAAGCTTTTTAAGGAGGTCGGTTTGTACAACCTTGATTTTAAGATATGTGCCGACTACGAGTTGCTTATGAGAAAGAAATCAAAGTTGCAATGCGGTTTTGTCAATCACACTATAGCCCGAATGCAGACAGGTGGCATGAGCTACAGTGTCAATGCAATAAAAGAAGCTTACAATATTAAGAAACTCCATAATTCAATACCGCCTTTTGTGAATGTGAGTGTTTTTTTATTCAATGTTATGGTATTCCAGCTCTCAAAAGTAAAGGCTTATATTAAAGGGCGAAGATGATATAGTCAGACAAAACCATCAATAATCAGAATTCATTTTAAATATATAAGTGCTTATGAGAATTTTAGTTGATATGCACTGCTTTGACTGTGATACTACAGAAGGCATTAATACATATCTGAAAGGATTGTATTCCGAATTAATAAAAATTGAAAATATCACGTTTGTTTTCGTTGCCGAAAAGATTGAGAAACTCAAATTAATATTTGGTACACCAAATAATATAATATATGTACCACTATCGAATAAAGGTCGTATTTACAGACTTACATTAGAATTCCCTTTAATAATACGGAAATATAAAGTCGATTATGCTCACTTTCAATATACTTCGCCATTTATAAAAAACTGTAAGAATATAATTACACTTCATGATATCCTTTTCAAAGATTATCCATCACTTTTTCCTTTGAGTTATCGGACTATCAGAGACTTTATGTTTCGCTTATCGGCAAAAAGGTCTGATATATTATTGACTGTTTCAGAATATTCAAAAGAAAGAATCGCTTTTCACTATAATATACCCCGCGGCTCAATATACGTTACACCAAATGCTGTTTCAAAAGAGTTTGCCGAATGTGATATTGATGAGGCGAGGGAGTTTGTAAAACAAAAAGGTGTTGATAAATTCATTTTATATGTAAGCCGGATAGAGCCGCGAAAAAATCATATTACATTATTGAAGTCCTATGTCGAGCTAGAACTGTGGCGTAAAGGATATAAACTTGTGTTTATAGGGCGCAAAACTATTGACGACGCTGCTTTGGATAATTATTTGGATAACCTGGATGAAGAGATACGAGAAAACGTGTTGGTTATAAATCAGACAAATTTCGCAAATCTGATAAAATGGTATTCAGCAGCCGGTCTTTTTGTATATCCGTCGCTTGCAGAGGGTTTTGGCATACCCCCTTTGGAGTCTGTTGTAGCCGGTGCTTCAACTATATGTTCTAACAAAACGGCAATGAGTGACTTTAGAATATTTGAGAATGATTTTTTTGATCCCAACGACAAAGAGCAACTTAAATCTTTAGATCGGAAGAGCACACGTCTGAACTCCAGTCACCGCTCATTATCT
>CAMTOT010000002.1 GCA_947074165.1 uncultured Bacteroidales bacterium | reverse complement strand
GAGATAATGAGCGGTGACTGGAGTTCAGACGTGTGCTCTTCCGATCTTAATATTAACAGCGTCTTTCTCTGTTAATTCGCTTTTTGCAAAAAGAGAAGAGATAACCAATTCATCAGTAAATCCTGAAATGAATTTTTTTAGAATGCGAACAGATGCCATAATTTTATTTTTTAATTATTAAAATATCTTCTTTGCAGAAGCTTTATTACAAATATAATTATAAAAATGATAATCTTAATTTAATATTACTTCAACTTTCACTTAAGTTTTCTATATAGATGTCTCTGAACATTGCAAATATTAGTTTGTTGTATTATTGACAGATTAGGTGTTGAATCATACATAATGAATTAGATATGGGATTATTGGTATTTGTTTTGTTTCTTCTTTCAGATATATTTCTAATAAAATATCTGAAAAAGGAGTTTAATTACAGCAAGCCGTCTGAAGAGAATAAAGATGTTAATGGCAATGATTCTTTTGCCAAAAATGATGATTCATCTGGTAATGAACCTTTTTGATATTTGTCATTATATATGCTATAATAATTAATATTGAATAAAATATATTAAATTTGCAGTTATGATAACTGATTTTATTAAAAAAATATTGATTATTGTAGTTGTTATTTGATGAATAAATTGATTGGGGTAAGATAAAATCTTAATAAATACAAGTAAAATATAGGGATTAACTATGGGTAATAATGTTGTTAAACCCGATTATCTTTTTGAGGTAAGTTGGGAGGTTTGTAATTTAGTAGGTGGTATATATACTGTGTTATCTACAAAAGCGCAAACATTATATGATATGTTTGATGATCATCTTATTTTCATTGGTCCCGATATTTGGAAAGGAGTTGATAATCCATATTTTGAAGAATCTTCAGAAGTCTTAAAGGAATGGCGACAAAAAGCGCAGCTTGAGGGACTTAAGGTTAGAACAGGAAGATGGAATATCCCCGGGAAACCGATTGTTGTATTGGTCGACTTTGATCAGTATTACCATCAGAAAGATTCACTATACGGAAAAATGTGGGAATGGTACGGGGTTGAATCTTTGCACGCATACGGTGACTATGATGAAGCCTCTATGTTTGCTTACGCATCCGCTCTGGTTATAGAAAGTATATATCACTATCTCGAATGTGAGAAATGCAATATCGTAGCCCAGTTTAATGAATGGACTACGGGCATGGGTCTGCTTTATCTTAAAAAGAAAGTACCGGCAATAGCGACGGTGTTTACTACTCACGCAACATCAATGGGGCGCTCTATCGCCGGCAATCATAAGCCGTTGTATGACTATCTTGAAGGATATGACGGTGATCAGATGTCTCGTGAACTTAATATGGTATCGAAACATTCTGTGGAAAAAACTGCAGCCGGACAAGCGGATGCTTTTACCACCGTGAGTGATATTACCGCGCGTGAATGTCGCCAGCTTCTCCAACGAGATCCTATTGTGACACCTAATGGTTTTGAAGAAAATTTTGTACCGGTAGGAGATCGATATAATCTTAAAAGAGAACAGGCAAGAGCTAAGATGTTAATGCTGGCTGAGCGCCTTATTGGATATACTCCATCTAAAGACGCCCTGCTTGTAGCAACTGCCGGTAGGTATGAATATAAAAACAAGGGTATAGATGTTTATATATCCGCTTTAAGTCAACTACGCGGTCTGCATCCAAATAAAGAAGTAATAGCATTTGTACTTGTTCCGGGATGGGTTTCCGAACCACGTCACGATTTACAGGTTCAGATGCAATCATTAAACTATACGCAACATCAGCTTGCGGATCCTATTATCACACACGGCCTGCATAACTACAGAGAGGACTGTGTGGTTAATCAGCTTCACTCATTACATTTCAGAAATCATGCTCACGATAAGGTGAAAGTTATATTCGTACCGTCATACCTAAAAGGGAATGATGGCATTATAAATATGTCTTATTACAGCATTTTGATTGGTATTGATGTAACAGTATTCCCATCTTACTATGAACCATGGGGTTATACCCCTCTTGAAAGTATTGCTTTTGGGGTGCCTACAATAACAACCGATTTGTCAGGATTTGGTAAATGGTGTGAGTCGGAAGGGCTTGGAGCAAAGATACAAGGTGGTGTGAGAGTTATTGAACGCACAGACTCCAACTATGACTATGTGGTAAAGGAGATTGCAGATACTCTCAAGCAAATATCGTCATTTCCTGCTGATGAGATGGCCAAAATCAAAGAGCATGCTATGGAATTGGCGAAAAAAGCAGACTGGGAGCATTTTATCGGAGCATATATGAAAACTTACGATATTGCGATTGGTCATGCAAAAGAGAGAAATAAAAAATAAGTAATTAATCAGTGCTGTCGTAATAGCTTTTATACAATTAAATAGCAAAATCGGAGTGAGCACAAAATAAATACATAATCAGATGAAAGTTCAAGTAAGTAATTCAAACTCGCCTTTTTGGCGTGACATAACTGTAAAGTCAAAGTTACCAAAAGAGTTGGCCGGCTTAGAAGAATTGTCAAAAAACTTATGGTGGGTTTGGAATTCGGAAGCAACAGAGTTGTTTGCTGAAATTGATCCGGTAAAATGGAAACAGAGTAACGGAAATCCGGTATTGTTTCTTGAAATGTTATCGTATGAAAGATTAGAAGAGATTGTCAAAGACAAATCTATGATGAAAAAAGTAGATAAGGTATGTGCTGATTTCAAGGCTTATATAAATGAGAAGCCTGATGACAAACGCGCATCAATCGCTTATTTTTCAATGGAATTTGGTCTTGCAAATTGTCTTAAAATATATTCTGGTGGTCTTGGCGTTTTGGCAGGTGACTACCTAAAAGAAGCCTCAGACAGTAATGTTCGCATGACTGCCGTAGGTTTCCTATACAGATATGGATATTTCACACAATCACTATCAATAGATGGGAATCAGGAAGCCATTTATGAGGCTCAGAACTTCAATCATCTGCCTATTGATCAGGTGATGGATGAGAACGGTCGTCCTATGGTACTTGAAGTTCCGTTCCATGACAGAATCGTGTATGCTTATATCTGGAAAGTCAACGTAGGTCGAATATCTTTATATCTAATGGATACAGATATGGAGCTTAATAGTGAATATGACCGTTCTATAACATATCAACTTTATGGAGGCGATTGGGAAAACCGTATGAAGCAAGAATATATGCTTGGTATCGGTGGTATTCTTATGCTTGATAAACTTGGTGTCAAAAAAGATATTTATCACTGTAATGAGGGGCATGCCGCTCTTATTAATATACAGAGACTTGTTGAATATATTCATAATGACAAGCTTACTTTTGATCAGGCTTTAGAGGTTGTAAGAGCATCTTCTCTTTATACCGTGCATACTCCGGTGCCGGCAGGTCACGACAGTTTTGATGAATCTCTTTTTGGTAAATATATGGGGCAGTATCCTGAAAAGCTTGGCATTACATGGCAGGATCTTATGAATCTGGGACGAGAAAATCCTGATACTCATGAGAAATTCTCAATGTCAGTATTTGCTTGTAACACATGCCAGGAGGTAAATGGTGTAAGCTGGCTTCACGGTAAGGTTTCTCAGCACATGTTCCAGCCAATCTGGAAAGGTTATAGCGCAGACGAACTTCATGTAGGCTATGTTACCAATGGTGTGCATATGCCAACATGGGCAGCCTCTGAATGGAAAGAGTATTACGCACAGATTTTCGGAGCTGATTTTGTAAAAAATCAGGATAATGAAAAGATGTGGAGTGCCATATATGACGTAGATGATGAGAAAATCTGGGAGATACGCCGAGGTCTTAAGAATAAACTTGTAAACTATATCCGTAATGAGATAAAGGATAAAATGAGTCAGAAACAGGAAAATCCTGCAAAAATACTTCAGACTCTTGATAAAGTAAATCCTAATGCTCTTTTGGTTGGCTTCGCGCGTCGTTTCGCTACATATAAACGAGCTCACCTTTTATTTACCGATTTAGATCGTCTTGCCAAGATTGTAAATAATCCTGATTTTCCTGTTCAGTTTATCTTCGCCGGAAAGGCTCACCCTGCCGATGGTGGTGGTCAGGCTTTGATTCGCCATATTGTGGAGATCTCTCGTCGTCCTGAGTTCCAGGGTAAAATCATATTCGTTGAAAACTATGATATGCAGGTAGCCAAACGTCTTGTATCGGGTGTCGATGTATGGATGAATACTCCGACACGTCCGCTTGAGGCTTCAGGTACGTCTGGTGAAAAAGCGGAAATGAATGGTGTGCTTAACTTCTCTGTACTTGACGGATGGTGGTATGAAGGTTATGTAGAGGGTGCCGGATGGGCTCTTACAGATAAACGTACATATCAGGATCAGAATCATCAGGATCAGCTTGACGCGGAAACTATCTATTCAATCTTTGAAAATCAGATTATACCTTTATATTTTGCCAGAAACAGTAAAGGATATTCTCCGGAATGGATTCAGTATATCAAGCACTCAATAGCTAAAATAGCTCCTCGTTTCACAATGAAACGAATGATGAACGATTATTATGATCGTTTCTATACTAAAGAAAGTGTTCGTTCTTCACATCTTAAGGATAATAATTTCGCGAAAGCAAAAGAAATTGCAACCTGGAAAGAGGATGTTGCCGCTAAATGGGACAATATCGAGGTGATGAGCGTAGAGATTCCTGAAGGACTTCAGATTAATCCGCATGTAGGCGAGCAGTATAAAGTGAGAGTTGCAATTCAGAGAAATACATTCCCTGATTGTATCGGAGTCGAATTTGTTATTAATACAATGAAAGATGGCAAAACAGACTCGTTCACTGTAGAAGAGATGAAAGAAGCCAAAACGGAAGGCACAGTATCTTACTACGAGCTTGATTATACTTTAATGAACGCCGGTATATACAAGTACTCTTTCCGTATGTATCCAAAGAATTCAGATTTACCTCATCGTCAGGATTTCGCTTACGTGCGTTGGTTCTGATCTGCATAGGTGTTTAATTCTATAAATAATATTTAAAGCCCATGTTCTGTAAATTTTTATTTACAGAATATGGGCTTTGTTTTTCTATATCTGTCTACATATATGTCAGTTATATGAATTTCCTTGTTTTTTTTTATTGTTTAACTAATTGTGTGAATTTTATATTAATCAATAATTACACTCAATTACTCAATATCTCCATCTTATAATATAAGTATAGATATACATTTGTGATACAATAAAAAATCACAAAAGAGCAATTATCTAATAACAACTATTGTACTATGAGAAGGTTATTTACCACTACATTATCTATTATTTTGAGTGCCTGTCTCTCGTTTGCGCAGACTCCCGATTTTTCCATGATGGGATATGCTGCCATGGAAGGAGAGGGTAGCTTCTACAACGCGGGAGGTACAACCGGCGGTAAAGGCGGAACGGTTGTGACACCACAGTCTTTCGCTGAGTTGAAGCGCTATGTTGAGGACGAAAAGACTCCATACGTCATTCTTATCGACCGTGAGTTCACATCCGAACAGCCATGTTACGTAATCTCATCCACAGGTGCGCTTGTGTCAAAAGAGACAGCGGGAGCGTCAATATCAACTTATGGTGAGGTATTGAAAATTGGATCAAACAAGTCAATTATCGGAGTTGGAGATAAAGCGTTTTTCAACAGAATCGGTCTTAATGTAAATACACAGAGTAATATCATTATACGTAATATCAAGTTTACATTCAACGGAGTTCCTACATCGCGCGACGGCGAGATGAAAGTTATCGCGCTTCGCAATGGTGTAGAGGTTCTTGTTGGCGACCCTGACTGTATAAGCATACAGGCAGATATCAACAGCGCGTCTAAAGACTTCGCACATCATTTTTGGGTAGACCACTGCGAGTTTTTTAATGGTGATGCTGCTACGAAAGACCGTTATGACGGACTTCTTGATATGAAAAATAATGTGCAATACACTACAATATCATGGTGTAAGTTTCATAATCACGACAAAGCGTGTCTGAGCGGAAAAGGTAATTCTGATGATTATCCACGTACAGTGACTATGCATCATAACTACTTCTATGACATACAAGGCTCAAGACTACCGCTGCAACGAGGTGGTTTTTACCATTACTTCAATAACTATCTGGAAAATTGCCAGGACGGATATGACCTTCGCGCAAAAGCACAGTCATATATAGAGGGATGTTATTTTAAAGATACTAAATCGCCGGTAATGCCGAGTGGTGAGGGTGAAGGGGCGACTCTTACAGATGTAATTTTTGAAAACTGCAGACGTATTCCGGCGGAATATGCCGAAGAGGGAGTAAAATATGACCAGCTTTATACTATTCCTTCATCTGAATATCGTCCGCCTTATCATTACGCGGCTTTTCTTCACAATGCATCAGAGGTGCCTGTTATCGTTCCTAAATATGTTGGAGTAGGTATAATCGAGGATGAATACAGCAGCGTGATTGGTAAATCTCCGGTTGTAAATATTATTTCCCCTGCACCAAGCCAGGAGTTTCTTTTCCCGGCTTCTGTAGCAGTCAATATTCAAGCCACGGATGAAGACGGTACAATAACTGAAGTTATCGTTTCTGTCAACAATGAAAAAGAAACTGTTTTGACTACGGCTCCTTATATTACTACAATCTCCGGTCTTACTGCTGGCATACATATTATGACAGTAAAAGCGAAAGACAATGATGGTAATACAACGACGAAGACAGTGTCTTTTATTATGGATCAGCTGAAACCTGCATCTGTAAAAACTCTTCCTGCAACAAACATCACGTCAAATAACGCTGTACTTAACGCAGAGTTTACACCAAACTCGCAGGTAATATCAGTAAAAGGATTTGCCCTTTTTGAAGCGGGCGAATTTAATGGCTTTTATGAATTGATGCTTGATCAAGACTCATCAATACGCCTGTCGCTTAAAGAGGAAACCGATTATCGTTACAGAGCTTATATTGTAGTTGACAGTGATTCTTTATTTGGAGAATACGTTGATTTCAAAACACTAAAAGAAGGTGCTGAGCCGGAGCCGCTTCCGGGTAATGCTCTTACCATAGATAGTGAAACGTCTCTTCCTGCCGGTTTCGCAATTAATTTTGCTAAGGATCCTTATACTTACGATGGTGCATCTAAGGCTGCTAATCTTATAATGATAGCTGCCGGTACATATAAAATTACATTGCCTGCCAATATAGTAGTTACAAAATTTGTGGTTACAGGGTGTACAGACAATAATGCAGACGATAAAGGTACAGTTACTGTAGCCGGACAGTCACTTTCTCTTCCGGGTCGTAAATCAGAATATAAGTCACTTGAGTTAAGTAACGTTTCAATTAAAAATGAGATTGAATATGTTCTTACATACAAATCGGGACTTAAATTCTACTTGGAGTTTGAGATCGCTAATTCTATTTCCGATCTTAATAATTCGTCAAAAGAGATTGTTTCGGTAGAATACTATACGGTAGCCGGACAACAACTTAATAAAGTAGCTTCAAAAGGGATTACTATCGTTAAGACAAAATACAATGACGGTACGTCTGAATCGTCAAAGGTTATAAGATAAGAACCTTCATAAATAAGTTTCATAAATAATGACAAAAGCACTGCGGCAAGATCTTTACCGCGGTGCTTTTTATTTATTCTATATCGTATTGATTATATTTGTCGCGAGTAATCACATTATAAACATTTAAATAAAATATATACATCATCATTATGAAAAGACTCGTAATATTTGATCTTGACGGCACACTTCTTGATACTATAGCCGACCTTGCCGAGAGTACCAACTATGCGCTTGCTCAGCTTGGTTTTCCGGGCCATGAAGTCCAGGCTTATAAACAATTTGTGGGTAATGGAGTGTACAAGCTCTTTGAAAGAGCACTGCCGGAGCAATTTCGTAATCAGGAATATATTTTAAAGATGAAGGAACTTTTTTTTCCTCATTATAATGAGAACGGAATGAGACTAACCGCGCCTTATCCCGGAATATACAACCTGTTGACGTCACTTGCAGAGAAAGGTATAAAAATAGCGATAGCTTCAAATAAATATCAGCATGCTGTAGATGTGATGGTAAATAACTATTTCTCAGAATTTGAATTTACCGCTGTTTATGGCCAGCGTGAAGGTGTGAATGTAAAGCCTGACCCTACAGTTATCTTTGATATATTATCAGATTCCGGTATAGAAAATAAAACCGATATTCTTTATGTAGGAGACTCAGGGGTGGACATGCAGACTGCTATTAATGCCGGAGTGCAATCTTGCGGTGTAACATGGGGATTTAGAACAGAGGAGGAGCTTAACCGTTTTTCTCCGGATTATATTGTTGATAATCCGCTTCAGATAGCAGAGATAGCATCGTCTGCGCGCTGACCGCAAAATAGATTATTCACTTGATATATATGCAAAAAAAAAAGGGAGTCGTCCCGACTACCTCTTTCCTTATTAACCTTAAATCTAATACCATGAAAAACACATTACAAATGTACGCCTTTTTTTTAAACGTGCAATAGTTTGCGCACGTAAAAAACACGTTGTTTGTTCTTTTTAACATATTATATGCTGTAATTCATATAATAGATAAAGGTGAAGTAAGTCAAACTTCAAAGTAAAATCGGTTCATATTCATATATTCCTTCGTTAGGATTCAGGTTTCAATACCTTATTCAAAAATCTCCCAACTAATAGTATATGTGCAACGCCTGTTGCCGATATCGGCAACAGGCGTTCCCCTCTTTGGAATCAACTGATTCCAAAGTCGGAATCAGCTGTTGCACTTTCCGGTAACAGCCGATTCCTATATAGCTTTCGTTGGGATATTTTCGAAAAAGGTGTTGAGAGCACATATTTCTTATTTGGGCATAGCTCATTCTGACACTGTAATAAATGAAAATAACCGTAAAAACAGATCACCGGATAAATGATCTAATCCGTAAAATAAATCAACAATCGATATTTATGGCACAAAAAAAGACCATCTGAAATTCAGACGGTCTTTTAATTTATGCCGGTAAAATAAATTATTCAGCACTTTCTTCAGCTGGAGCTTCAGTAGCTTCAACTTCAGCTTCTGCAGTTGCAGCAGCAGCGGCAGCTTCCGCTTTTTTAGCAGCAACAGCTTCTGCTTTAGCTGTATTAACAGCAGTTTCAGCCTCAAGACGAGCTTTAGCGTTAGCCGCTTTTTCAGCCTCAAGTTTAGCAAGAACTGTGTCAAACGCAGCGTTTTTAGATTTTTTCCACGCTTCGAATTTTTCAACACACTGATCTGCAGAGAATGCGCCTTTTTTCACACCGCCTTTAAGGTGTTTCATCATATAAACGCCTTCCTGAGAAAGGATGTTACGAGTTGTGTCAGTTGGCTGTGCACCTGTTTCTACCCAGTAAAGAGCTCTTTCGAAGTTAAGATCGATAGTAGCAGGGTTAGTGTTCGGGTTGTAAGAGCCAATTCTTTCAATGAACTTGCCATCACGTGGCGCTCTGCTATCTGCAATTACGATTTGATAGAAAGCGTAATTTTTACGACCATGACGTTGTAATCTGATCTTTGTAGCCATTTGAAATTTGTATTAAATGATTATTTGAAAAAATTTTCGTGTGCAAAGATACAATCAAAGTTTTTGATTTGCAACTATCTAAAGAAGTAAAAAAATAAGCGTAAAGGCTCTTTTGTTCATTAACTTGCTCACTTTTTGGGTATGTGAGCAAAAAAAATCATGAAAAATATGTTGTAAAATATATTTTTTTCTAATTTTGCCACGCGTTACGGTTCAGCTACTTCTATTCGGAGGTGTCTGATTAAAAGGGAATCGGGTGAAAATCCCGAACAGGCCCGCTGCTGTATGCTCTACACTAAACGATATGAAATAACCTCTCGGCCACTGAGTGATTTGCTGCCGCCTATCGGAATGACACAGGAAAATCGCTTGGGAAGGCTTTCGTATCGGGAGTAAGTCAGAAGACCTGCCGTAATATCTCTTTCGGATATCTTTCGTGGATATAGAGAGTCCGGATCTGATATTTTTCTGTCACTACATTTCATCATATAATGTATATAACCGGTATGCATGGATTGTGTGTGGTAGTAATCGTAAATTTAATACATGACAACATTAGAAATGTGTCCGCAATCATAAGTCCCCATTGGGTGTATTTATGGTTGAACCTTATGTGCGAATGTAAAGTTATGGTCTGTGGAGAGTGTGCAGATTGCGGATATAGAGTTAATTAAATAGTATATATATGATTAAGAAAGTTTTAGTGGCCAATCGTGGTGAAATAGCGATTCGCGTTATGCGCTCTTGCAAGGAGATGGGAATTGCAACGATTGCCGTTTTTTCTGAAGCTGACAGGACATCAAAGCATGTTGCTTATGCCGATGAGGCGTATTGCATCGGTCCGGCTGCTTCAAAAGAAAGTTATCTGTGTATAGATAAGATAATCAAAGTAGCTAAAGAGCACGGGGCTGACGCGATCAATCCCGGTTATGGCTTTTTATCTGAAAATTCATCATTTGCAAGAGCCTGTGCAGACGCGGGCATAGAGTTTATGGGGCCAACGGGTGACACTATGGATATGATGGGAGATAAGATCTCAGCCCGCAGAGTAATGATCGCCGCGGGTGTCCCTGTAGTACCAGGCACAAAAGACCCAATCACAAGTCTTGAAGAAGCAATGCAGATTGCTACTCAGATTGGATTCCCAATTATGCTTAAAGCTTCAGCCGGAGGCGGTGGTAAAGGTATACGCCTTATCCATACAGCTGATGAGATGGAAGAAGCTTACGTTACAGCTAAATCAGAATCATTGTCATCATTTGGCGATGATACAGTATATATAGAAAAATTTGTAGAAGAACCTCACCATATCGAGTTTCAGATTCTTGGCGATAAACATGGCAATGTAATACACCTTTGTGAAAGGGAGTGTTCGGTGCAGCGCCGCAATCAAAAAATCGTAGAGGAATCACCTTCTTGTTTTATCACACCTGAGGTAAGAGAAGAGATGGGGCGCGCTGCAGTAGCGGCGGCAAAAGCCGTAAACTATGTAGGTGCCGGTACTATCGAGTTTCTTGTGGATAAAAACCGCAATTACTACTTCCTTGAGATGAATACACGTCTTCAGGTGGAGCACCCTATTACTGAGGAGGTACTTGGTATCGACCTTGTAAAGGAGATGATACGCATCGCGGGCGGAGAGCCGCTTCGTTACCGTCAGGAAGATATCGTGCAGAGAGGTCACGCTATCGAATGTCGTATCTGTGCTGAAGATACATCGTTCAACTTCATGCCCTCACCGGGTATAATCAAGCAGATCACCGAGCCTCAGGGTATCGGCGTGCGTCTTGACAGCTATGTATATGAGGGGTATGAAATCCCTGTGCATTATGACCCGATGATCGGAAAACTTATCGTGTGGGCTACCAACCGTGAATATGCAATTGAGCGTATGCGTCGCGTGCTTCACGAATATAAAATAACCGGTGTAAAAAATAATATCGCTTATCTGCGCCGCATCATGGATACACCCGACTTTGTGGAGGGACACTATGATACAGGTTTTATCGCTAAAAACAGCGAGTTTCTTTTAGCTCCGGAAACTGACGGGACAGAAGAGACTGAAGATGTAGCTATGATTGCCGCATATATCGATTATTTGATGAATCTTGAAGAAAACAAACCGGCTAACGCTTCTGATGATAACCGTGCTATAAGCCGTTGGAGAGAATTTGGCCGTCAGAAAGGAGTATTGAGAATATAAGTTATGGAAATACGTATAGGAAACAGAACAGCCGACATAGAGTTGGTCTCTAAAGAGGGTAATAAAGTCGCGCTTACTATCGACGGGCGCAGATATGACGTGGATATCGTAATGACAGAAAACGGTGTCTGCTCTATACTTCATAACGGCAAATCATACAATGCCGAGCTGATACGCGCTGATAAAAGTAAAAAGTATAAAGTAAATACTCATTTCTCTTCGTTTGATATTGATATCATCGATTCTCAGGCCAAATACCTGCGTACGCGCAAGAAAGATGAGGAGAGTCAGAATGATAAAATCTCATCACCTATGCCGGGCAAAGTGGTTAAGATCATGGTTAGCGTGGGAGATGAGGTGAAAGCAGGAGATACAGTTGTAGTAATTGAGGCTATGAAAATGCAGAGTAACTACAAAGTAAATTCAAACTGTCGTATCAAAGAGATCCTTATCAAAGAGGGCGACACAATCAACGGTGATCAGGTGCTAATAAAACTTGATCTGTAAACTTCAGATTAATCAATTATGAATAACGAAAAAAAATATAATGAGTTTGAGCTTAAAGATAAAGCTGCAAACTACGGAGGAGGAGAAGATAAACTTCAAAAACAGCGTGAATCGGGCAAGATGACTGCCCGCGAGCGTATTGATACACTTCTTGATAAAGGTACATTTTGTGAGTTTGATAAATTTGTCACTCACCGTTGCACCAACTTCGGAATGGATAAAACCAAGATTGCCGGCGACGGTGTTATCTCCGGTTATGGTCATATTGACGGTCGTCTTGTATATGTGTACGCGTACGATTTCACTGTATATGGCGGTTCGCTAAGTGCTGCCAACGCAGCAAAGATTGTTAAGGTACAGCAGATGGCTCTTAAAAACGGAGCTCCTGTTATTGCTCTTAATGATTCGGGCGGCGCTCGTATTCAGGAAGGCGTTGAGTCACTGACAGGATACGCTAATATATTTTACCAGAATACGATGGCTTCGGGTGTGATCCCTCAGATCTCCGCTATTCTTGGCCCTTGCGCGGGTGGCGCATGCTACTCACCGGCGCTTACTGACTTCATCTTTATGGTGAAAGAAAAGAGCCACATGTTTGTCACTGGTCCTGATGTTGTAAAAACAGTTACACACGAGGAAGTTACAAAAGAGGAACTTGGCGGCGCTATGACTCACAGCTCAAAAAGCGGTGTATCTCATTTCCTTAGCAATAACGAAGAGGAACTGCTTATGGGTATTCGTGAGCTATTGAGCTTCCTTCCTTCAAACAATATGGAAGACGCGCCTAAAGAAGCGTGTACAGACGATATCAATCGTGAAGATGAGAGCCTGATGAGCCTTATCCCTGACGATCCTAATATGCCTTATGATATTAAGGAGCTTATCGAATCGGTTGTGGATAATCATTATTTCTATGAAGTGCAGCCTCACTTCGCTAAGAATATCGTAGTCGGATTCGCTCGTCTTGGAGGTAAATCGGTAGGTATCGTAGCCAACCAGCCAAACTACGTAGCGGGTGTGCTTGATATCGACGCGTCTGATAAAGCAGCTCGTTTCATCCGTTTCTGCGACTGTTTTAATATCCCTCTTATCACACTTGAGGATGTCCCTGGTTTCCTTCCGGGCACTGTTCAGGAGCATAACGGTATTATCCGTCACGGAGCTAAAATCGTTTACGCTTACGCTGAGGCTACAGTTCCTAAAATCACGCTTATCACACGCAAAGCTTACGGCGGCGCGTATATCGTGATGTCGAGCAAGCAGACCGGCGCGGATGTAAACCTTTCTTATCCAACTGCGGAAATTGCGGTTATGGGTGCTGAGGGCGCTGTAAATATTCTTTACAGAAACGCTGACGCAGAGACAAAACAGAAAGCTATTGAGGATTATAAAGAGAACTTCGCTAATCCTTACCGTGTAGCTGAACTTGGTTATATTGATGAGATTATCCTACCTCGTCAGACTCGATTCAAACTTATTCAGGCTCTTGAGATGACTAAGAATAAATCGGTAACCAATCCTCCTAAGAAACACGGAAATATTCCATTATAATAATCACTGATTATATAAAGACAAAAAAGCCCGGCACTTTACAAAAGTAGCCGGGCTTTTTTATGGAGTGCCGTGATCATACTATGTTTGCTTTATCGGCCATAATATTCAGATTACTTCTTTACGGCGTCAGCTTTATCTTTCATTCTTTTAGATCTGCTTTCACTGTCGGGGTGAGAGGAGAACATCTGCTGTATAGCCGACGATTTCTCTCCGCTAGAAAGTTCCACAAGTCTTGATAGCGCGTTAGACATTGCATATGGATCAACACCGTTTTTTACGCAGCTTTCAAAAGCGAAATCGTCAGCTTCATTCTCCTGTTTGCGAGAAAATGACGCGGCAGAAAGAGCCTTTGCCAGATTCCCCAACTGTGAATCGTTTAGTTTAGATACAGTGTTGCTTACCGCTCCTGCCGCATTGGCTGCAGCCGAAGTCATATAAGCTTTCTTCATGGCGTCTTTCGTATCGGTATTAGCTACATGACCTATTTCATGAGAAATTACAGCGAAGATCTCATCATTTGTCATAACCTCCATAAGGCCTGCGCATACTCTGATGCTTCCGTCTCCACAAGCAAACGCATTAACGTCAATCACCTCATATACACCGAAATTCAGTTTTAGATTATTGACGCTCGCTAACCCGGAAGTTATAGTGTCAAGACGCTTTGCGAGTTGTGATTCGGCAGGAGCAAGAGGATTGTTTGCATCCATCCACTTCATGTATTCGCGGCTTAATTCTGCGACATCATTGTCGGAAAGAGTTATAGCTTTAGTTAAATCAGTAGCCGAGTTGATAGCTTTAGTTGCGTTAATCTTTTTATTTCCCAACTTTACCTGTGCGCTCACAGGTAAAAACATTAGCATGCATATGCATGCGATAATAAATTTTGAATTACTCATATCCTTTATTAATTTAATAAAATGCAAATATAAATTAAAATTAACAATAGAGATATGTATTCTAAATACAAAATATAATTAAGAGCAGTAATACATACTTATCTCGCGAAACGCCAGCTGTCGAAGTTTATCAGACGGCAGTTGCCCGGACCTCTGAACACAAAATAGAGATCATGCACACCTGTCACATTTCTTAGCAAATTACTTTTACTCTCTTTCCAGTTTTCCCAGCCGCCGGTGCTTGTTACATCAAACAGCGCTATCACGTCTCCCTGCATACTGTCTATGCGTACCTCTACAACGGCATTATGAATAGCTCCGGCAAAAGTGCCGTACACCTTTTTAGGTGATTTCTTGCCAAAGTCTACTTCTCTTACCTTAATATAAGCACTATCTCTCATAGCGCATACATATACGCCTGTTTTACTATTCTGATCAGACTTTATAAACTCAGAGAATGCTATAGTCTCAGCCTCATTTTTCTTGTAAGGATTAATCGTACCAACAGGTTCAACTCCCTTTTCCGTCATATTAATGATAGGAAATGTGCCATCCGCGTTATAAACAAACTGTTCAATAGCCGAAGAACGATTAAAACCACCTCCTCCAGGCAGCATCCCCGTATGATAGAAGAAATAAGAGTTACCCTTATAATCGGCTACACCGCAATGATTGGTAAAACTATTAGTTTGCTGAAGCGGCATAATATTGCCCATATATTTCCAAGGACCTGTTGGCGAATCGCTCATAGAGTAGGATATTTGTTCGGGTACCCCTCCCGCCGCATAAAGTAGATAATACTTACCGTCTTTTTTATTGAGCCACGGACCTTCCGTATAGCAATCTTTGTATGCTTTCTCTTTCACTCTTTTATCAGGTCCCGGTGCGCCAAAGCTGTCCTCGCATTGTTCTAATTTTATCACGTCCCCTTTTATAGAAAGCATGTCATCGTTGAGTAGAGCGCAATACACATTCGGATTTCCCCAATATAGATAAGCCTGTCCGTCATCATCAATAAAAGCGGTAGGGTCAATATAATCCCAGCTTCCTTCAATAAGAGGTTTGCCCAAAGCATCTTTAAACGGTCCTGTTGGCGATGAAGACACAGCTACCCCCAGAGCCATAGTATTTGAAAGTTTAGACTTGCAGCACACATACCAGTAAAATTTACCGTTGCGCTCAATACACTGCGCAGCCCAGGCTCTGTCGTCTGCCCATTCAAACGAATCCAGCGTAATCTGCACACCGTGATCTGTCCAGTTTACCATATCAGTGGTTGAAAACACTTTCCACTTATTCATATAAAACCAATCGGAGTTATCTTCATCCACTCCCGTGTACATATACATAGTATTGTTGTGTACCATAGGAGCGGGATCGGGCGTACAGGATGTCTGTACTACAGGATTTTGAGAATAAACGGTGGTCGGCAATAACAAAAAGGCCGCCGTGATAGATTTAAGGATTTGTTTCATATCAGTTATTGTTGTGTTTTATTTAAAATGTTTATCATTGTCTGCGCGTATCGTTTACCAAGCTCTCTGTATCCTTCCGTCGAGAAATGCAGATTATCCTCAGCGCTTTCACATCCAGCCGATGATATCACATAGCAGTTGTCTATAACCCGGGGCAGAGTAGCAATCTCTTTATTCATTCCGGCGCATATCCCTCCCTGATCGCTGCTTACTACCTCGCCAACGAGCAAAGGGACATCTGCGGAATTCATATTTATATCTGCCAATATACTTTCATATACAGATTTTACCTTCTCGCTCCATTGAGAGTCGCCTCCGTTAGATTCTCCCTGATGCATGAGCACTCCCTTTATTATAGCTCCCTCTTTTTGCGCCTTTTTAGCCATTTCAATAAGGCGTTTATATGGGTCATTATCGTATTCTTTAGCGATATTTATAAGCCATTCCGGAGAAGACTGTATATATTCAGAGCACTGACTCTTATCAAACAGCTCAATGCGGCAACCTCCCACAGCCACATTTATAATCCCTATTTTTATATGTTCGGGCATATGCTCAACCATCGTACGTCCGAAATAATCGGCAGGCGACAGCCCCGTATTGCATCTTGTAAGCGGAGGTACAGCTTTATACCATCTACCTTTGGCACGTCCCGATCCATCACAATCAGTACAGTGCATAGCCACAAATCGCGGGTCGATATCCAGTTTGTCAATATCCTCTATCCTGGCAGCCCCCTCCATGTTAGACTGTCCAAAGCACAGGTAAACGTGAAATTCTTCTTTCACAACCTTATCATTACCAATCACTGTTTCGTCGCTATTCTCTTTACAAGAACATCCCAATAATAATATAGCGACGCAAATCATCACAACTACCATCGCCTGTACGGCGGCTTTTAAAACTTCTCTCATTGTATAAATTAAATTTTATGTTTATCGGTTTTATACATATATCCACATCACAAAATTATTTCATACATATATAAATAGCAGTTTATTATGAAAACAATACTCCATTATATGTTACGGGATTAGTCTTGAATGTTACATCAAAAAGATTATATGTAACATAACTAAGTGAACTCATATAAATTCAGGCTTTAATAAGTTTCTAATATCCGTCTAATAAGTTTATAACGCCCCACTCCGCGAGGCGCTTTTATATTTGTCGTGTCAAACAAACAGAGTACGAATTTTAATCCATATGTATTGTTATGAAATACACAATTACTTTTCTGTGTGCTGCCGCGGTTTATAATGTCAGAGCCGCGTCGCCATCCTTTAATATAGAATATACATCAGAAGGTCAATACGGAATAACCTCACGAAAAGCGAATTTTGTAAATCTTCTAAGAACAGATTTTGAACAGCCTGTACATAAATCAGGATCTCTTTCACTCGCTACTATACATATATATAAGATAAAGCGATATTGTGTGGCTGATGATTATCTTACTTTCTCCAATATTGAAGAGGACAGAACTCCTGTCGCTATAGCTATATTGGGATATACGCGTCATTTCTCACATTCAGATCTTTTCTTCGGTGTCAGAAACATGAATGAAGATTATTTCGCTTCTCCCCTTACTTCTTTTTTTACAAACAGTTCGTGCGGTATATATCCTACTATATCTACAAATTACCCAATAGCCAACTATCCTGTGTCTTCGCTTTGCGTTCATTATAAATTATCGACGGAAAAATGGGGCGTAAAAGGAAGTATATACAACGGAGCCGGATATAACGGATGGACTAAAAATGATAACCCCTTTATTATTAATCTTAAGAAGGATGGTGTAATGGGATTGACCGAATTAAATTATAATACAGACTATGGAACTATTTATTGTGGCACTTCTGTACATAATCTCATGCATATTTATGATGAGGCGCTCTTGCCGGCAACAGAAACATTGGAATCGCAAGAAAAGAATAGCGCGCAAAGCACGCAGTCAATAATAACTAAAATGAATTTTGCATGGTGGACATATGCCGAATTTGATATACTGAGAGGGGAGCGCGGTAATATTTCATGTATAGCGCAGTATTCCCGCAATACTTCCTCCGATAATTTTTGTCATAATTATTATGGCGTTGGCGGTTTATGCTCATACACAGACAGACATAATAATGTACACCGATTGGGGGTAATCTCAGCGGGAGCTAAACTCAAAGATAAAGAGTGTAGCCAAGAGCTATTTACGGAAATATGTTATGCTTTTGAAAAAGGATGCTTTACACTCAAACCAGTTATACACATTATAAATAATTCGGCAGGTAATCAATGTGTAATGATGATGAGAATAATAATTAGTATATAACGTATAGATGTGATATAAATTCTGTTCCGAATAATAACAGTTCAGGTTCTAAAAATGACGGTTCATTAAAAAAATAAACAAAATGAGATCTCTATTGTATTAAATTAGTGGAAATTAGTTAAAATTAGTCTGTGATGTTTGATGCAATTGTACAGTTTTCAGTCAAGCGAAAACTCTTTGTGGGTCTCACCACATTATTTTTATTCATTGGTGGTATATATGCCATGCTGACACTGCCTATAGACGCGGTGCCTGATATCACCAATAATCAGGTTCAGATCGTAACCATTTCTCCTACACTCGCCCCTCAGGAGGTTGAGCAGCTTATAACCTTTCCCATAGAGATAGCGATGAGTAATATTATGAATGTGACTGAGATCCGTTCTGTATCACGTTTCGGACTATCTCTTGTGACTGTTGTTTTTAAAGATAATGTCCCGACACTTGATGCCAGGCAGCTTATTAATGAGCAGATACAGAGTGTGGCATCTGAGATTCCGCCCGAACTTGGTATTCCGGAGATGATGCCTATCACTACCGGTCTTGGGGAGATATATCAATATACCCTTGATGTAGAGCCAGGCTATGAGGATAAATATGACGCTATGGAACTGCGCACTATCCAGGATTGGATAGTCAAACGTCAGTTATCAGGGATACCTGGTATCGTCGAGATTAATAGTTTTGGCGGCTATCTCAAACAGTATGAAGTCGCTGTAGATCCTAACGCGCTTCATTCATTGGGCATTACACTCTCAGATGTGTTTGAGGCGTTGCAAAGCAATAATCAAAATACAGGAGGCAGTTATATAGAGAAAGCTAACCGCGCGTATTACATCCGTTCGGAAGGTATGGTGTCGTCTATAAAAGACATTGAAAGTATAGTTGTGAAAAATCGTGGCGGACTGCCTATACATATCGATGATATCGGAGTGGTAAGATTTGGAGCACCAAAGCGATTTGGCGCTATGACCAAAGATGGCAAAGGGGAGTGTGTAGGCGGGATAGCTATGATGCTTAAAGGCGCCAATGCCAACGCGGTGACTGCCGAACTTGAGAAGCGTATAGAGAAGATTCAGAAAATGCTGCCCGAGGGAGTATCCATACAGCCATACCTTAATCGCTCAGAACTTGTGAGCAGAAATATATCCACGGTAATTTATAATCTTGCAGAAGGAGCAATTATTGTATTTCTGGTGCTTATCATCTTCTTGGGAAATGTGCGCGCCGGGCTTATTGTTGCCTCTGTTATCCCATTGGCTATGCTTTTTGCATTTATAATGATGCGTCTTTTCGGAGTGTCTGCCAATCTGATGAGCCTTGGAGCTATCGACTTCGGTATCGTAGTAGACGGTTCTATCGTTATTGTTGAGGGGATACTCGCTCATTTATATACACGCCGGTTTGACGGTCTTAAACTCACGCCCAAACAGATGAGCGCAGAGGTTGTAAGCGGGGCGAGCGGGGTAGTACGTTCAGCTACATTCGCGGTAATAATAATTCTTATCGTGTTTTTCCCTATCCTGACTCTTACCGGCATAGAGGGGAAATACTTTATACCTATGGCAAAGACACTGGTATTTTGTATCATAGGCGCGCTTATACTCTCTCTTACCTATGTGCCTATGATGTGCACACTATTTCTAAAGCATAAGATTGTGATCAGGCGTACCTTTGCCGATCGTTTCTTCACCGCATTGAATAAAGTCTATAAAAGCTCACTAAAATTTTGCCTTCATTTTAAGATAGCTACCGTAATAATCGCCTTCGCGGCGTTTGTGGGGAGTCTTCATCTTTTTACCAAACTCGGAGCTGAGTTTATACCAACTCTTGACGAAGGTGATTTTGCTATGCAGATGACTCTTCCTGCCGGCAGTTCGCTATCTCAAAGCATACATATTTCAGATTCGGCACAGAAGGTATTATTAAATAACTTTCCGGAGATAAAACATGTAGTGGCAAAGATCGGTACAGCTGAAGTACCTACAGATCCTATGGCAGTAGAAGACGCAGATATTATGATTGTCATGAAGCCATTTAAAGAGTGGACCAGCGCGACTACCAGGGCAGAGATGGTAGATAAAATGAAGAAGGCGTTAGAACCGGTTAGCGGAGCAGAATTTAATTTCAGTCAGCCTATACAATTGCGTTTTAATGAATTAATGACGGGCGCGAAAGCCGATATAGCCATTAAACTTTACGGAGAAGATATGGCAGAACTTTATGAGAAAGCTAATGAAGTAGCCGGATATGTACATCAGGTGCCGGGCGCGTCAGATGTTATCGTAGAGCAGGCTATGGGCTTGCCTCAGCTTGTCGTGAAGTACGACCGCGCCAAGATAGCCCGTTACGGCATGAATATAGATGAACTCAATGCCATAGTACGTACGGCATACGCAGGAGAGATAGCCGGGACGGTATTTGAAAATGAGCGTCGTTTTGATCTTGTAGTCAGACTTGACAATGACAAGGTGAAAGATCTTGACCTTAATAAACTATTTGTACGCACTCCCGACGGAATACAAATACCTGTAAGTGAAATTGCTTCGATAGATCTTATAAGCGGGCCGCTTCAGATTAATCGTGATGAAACGAAAAGACGCATCGTAATCGGTGTAAATGTGCGAGATGCCGATATACAGCAGGTTGTAGCGCGTATAAGCGAGAAACTTGATAAAAACATAAAGCTAAAACCGGGTTATTATTTCGAATATGGCGGACAGTTTGAAAACCTGCAAAACGCGATAGATACGCTTCTTATAGTTATACCGGTAGCTCTTATGCTTATTCTTCTATTGCTGTTTTTTGCATTCAAGAGTGTGACTTACACATTGGTGGTATTTAGTACAGTGCCCCTTTCACTTATCGGAGGGATAGTAGCGCTCTGGCTGCGTGGCATGCCTTTTAGTATATCCGCCGGAGTCGGTTTCGTCGCGCTGTTTGGTGTAGCAGTTCTTAACGGTATTCTTATGATAAATCATTTTAATCAACTTCGCGATCAGAGTAAGTATCGTCTCTCTACAAACCGTATAATAAGCCGAAGCACTCCACATCTGTTGCGCCCTGTATTTCTGACCGGTCTTGTTGCTTCATTAGGATTTGTACCTATGGCAATAGCACGTAGTGCCGGAGCGGAAGTGCAACGCCCGTTAGCGACCGTGGTGATAGGCGGACTTATCATATCCACGATATTTACCCTTATTATTATACCTGTTTTTTATCAGATGGTAAATAGCTTTCGCGTAGTGAGACGTAAAATTAAGTTCTGGCCATTCGCGCTTATACTGATTACACTACTTGTGCCTGCCGAAATATCAGCCCAGCAGGTTCTTACTCTTGATCAGGCTATCGACATGTCATTGAAAAGAAGCCCCGGACTTAGCGCCTCCTCCTTGTCGGTGCAAAGAGCAAGAGCCGCTCGCGGTGAGTCGTGGGAGTTTGGTCTGACGGAGGTAAGTTACTCGCAAGGACAGCTCAACGGATCGTATTGTAAAGACCATGAGATATCAATAACACAGCCTATCGGCTCGCTGCTTACTCCGTTTTATAAAAACGCGCTTATTAACGCCAGAGTAAAAAGTGAAACGCTTGGACGCGAGCTTGTCATTAAGGAGATAACAGCCGGAGTAAAACAGGCATGGATGCAGCTTTTATACGCGAATGATCTATGCGCAATGTATGCTGCTCAAAATATATTGGCGGAAAAACTACAGCGTGTGAGCAGCGCGCGTTACAATGCCGGTGATATAACGCAGGCTGATATGATGGCAGCATCAACAATGGCGGCAACTATGCGCAATCAGCTCTTTGAGGCGCGTCAGCAATATATTCTCGCATCAAAAAGGCTTAGCCTGGCCTGTTATTCAGACGAGGAAATAATACCTGTAGATACGGCATCTCAGCAATTGAGTGTAGATACATTATCGTATGCGGCAGGTTCGCTTCAGTCAATGTACCAACAGAGTCTTGTTGGGGAAAGCAAGGCAGAGCTTCGTGTCGAACGCAGCAGGCTTTTTCCTGAGTTGTCGGGCGGTTATATAAACCAGAAGATACATCCTGAAAAAAATCTTAGCGCGTGGACAGTCGGTGTTTCTCTGCCAATAGTATTTACACCTCAGAGAAGCCGCATTAAGCAGGCTCGCATATCTGCCGCTATAGCAGAGAAACAGGCAGAGGAGGCAATGATGCAGATTAATTCAAGAATAAGCGAATTGATCACTTCCGTAGAAAGTTATTTAGCCAGATTAGAGTATTACGGCTCGACCGCACTGCCTGAATCGCGAGAGCTGACAAGAGCAACACAGGTGCTGCTTGAAAATAACGAGATTGATGTGACTCAGTCTGTACAAAATATCAACAGCGCGCTCGATGTAGAGCGCAGCTACCTTGAGACTTTACTCAACTACAATCTCTCAATATTAGAATACGAACTTTACAAATAGGAATAAACGATGAGAAATATCATTTTCACAATTATAACTCTTGCTCTATTGTCATGTCAGGGCAAAGAGAGCGGGCAACAGACATCAACAGATAAGCCTTCGCAAGAAAAAACAGCTGAAGAGCCGGCACAGATGGCACAAACTGAAACCGACAGCACATCAGATCCTACCTCAGCAAATAAAAATATCTCACTTACCGGAGTTATAGCCATGCCGCCTAAAAATAAGGCTACCGTGTCGCTATCTATGTCGGGCATAGTGCGCAGCACTGATTTAATAGCCGGAGCATATTTACGCAAAGGAGAGATAATCGCCACACTTGAAAACCCGGAATTTATAGATCTGCAGCAAGTGTATCTTGAATCGGCAGCCAGGATGCAATATTTGCAGTCTGAATATGAACGTCAGCAGAAACTCACAGATCAGAATGCCACTACAAAGAAACGTCTTGAAGAGAGCCGTTCGGAATATTTATCTATGAAAAGCCGTAAAGACGCTGCCGCGGCTCAGCTGCAGCTGCTTGGTGTGAATCCTGAGGAGCTTCGCTCTAAAGGGATCTCACGTTATCTTGAGGTTCGTTCGCCACTTAACGGTTATGTCACATCTGTAGAGATAAATCCGGGCAAATACGTTTCATCAGGCACTCCGATATGTGAGATTATAGACAAATCGCAAATAATGCTTCGTCTGACAGCCTATGAAAAAGATATACCATACATAAGCATTGGAGATCCGGTAGAGTTTAATGTAAACGGGATGCCCGGCAAAACATTTAAAGGAAAAGTAGTATCAATAGGTCAGCAGATAGGGGAGTTAAACCGTTCGATGGATGTGTACGCGTCGGTCTCAAACGCAGAACATATATTCCGTCCGGGAATGTACGTGACCGCTACAGTCAACGCAAGGTAATGGCTGAGATTTATAAAGACTTAAAAAATATTATTAGTTTTGTTGCCCATGAATATATTCAACAATAAATATAATATCATCACTTTTATAGTCTCAGTAGGGGTAGCCGTATTGATACACTTTCCAGAGATTCTGGCGCTTTCACCATATAGTGGTGAAAACGCACTGTTTCCCGGAATCAGAATATCCGATGTAGTGTCGGAAGTAGTGTTTGCCGCGCTTTCGTTATGTTTAATATTTATATTGAACACACAGATATTCAAATTCAACACATATCTTGCAAAAATCTCATGGCGCAGGCTCGCTCTCTCTTTTCTTATGGTATTTATCCTGAGCAGTCTTTCCGGCAAGTTGTTTATACTTGTACACCGTTATTTAGATATCCCGGCATTAGACACAACGCTGCATCACTATCTGCATCCTATGCGAGATCTTATCGTAGCGTGTATAGTGACAGGTACGTGCTATATGATGAATCTTATACTTCGTCAGCAATCTATCACATTCGAGATTCAGCAATTGCGTACGGAAAATATAAGAAATCAGTATGAAGCGCTGAAACATCAGCTAAATCCGCATATGTTTTTTAATACACTCAACACACTTCAGGCATTAACCAGAGAGGAGCCTCAGAAAGCCCGCGATTATATACAGGAGCTTTCAAAAGTATTGAGGTACACTCTTCAGATCGGCGACTCACGCAGTACAACCGTGGCTGCCGAGATGGAATTTACACAAGCTTATATTTATCTGTTGAAAATGAGGTATGAAGATAATCTTGATTTTCATATTGATATAGATAAGGAATTAAATAATTATCATTTGCCAAATATATCTTTGCAACCATTAATCGAGAATGCGATTAAACATAATGAAATAAGCAACAGGCATAAACTGAAGATAATAATCAACACAGACAAAGAGGATAATCTGTGCATCTCAAATCTTATTCAGTCGAAGCGTGTAGCAGAGGTAAGTGATGGGATTGGTCTGGCAAACCTTGCTCAGCGATATCAGTTATTATTTAACAGAGAAATAATAATAACACGTGCCGACAACACGTTTACAGTAAAAATCCCGCTTATTCAAACACTGTGAAAACAATGAAAGTAATTATAGTAGAAGATGAGAAAGCCGCGGTGCGTAATCTGCGTGCTATACTTGAAGATGTAGCGCCCGAATGTGAGATAGAGACCGTGATAGACTCAGTGACCGACGCGATAGAGTGGATTGATAATAATCCTCTTCCCGATCTTATATTTATGGATATACATCTTGCTGACGGTTCTGCATTTGAGATCTTTGAAAACAGAGATATTGAGTGCCCGGTAATCTTTACTACCGCTTATGATGAATACGCTATAAAAGCATTTAAGGTGAACAGCATAGATTATCTTTTAAAGCCTATATCCGGAGATATGCTTCGCTCGGCGCTTGATAAATATGAAAAAACCAGCGCGAAAAATAATCTGACAATAAAGGATCTTTGCCGTATATTTGAATCAAAAAGATCGATAGCGACTCACTTCCTTGTGCCTGTCAGAGGCGATAAGTTATATCCGTTGTCGGCGACAGCTATACGCTATTTTCTTATAGATGAGAGTATAGTGAAGGCTGTAAATGAGCAGGGAGAGCATTTCGCGATGAACAATACACTTGATGAACTATCGCAGATGATTGACCCGCAACGTTTCTTTCGCGCAAACCGTCAGTTTATTATCACAAGAGAATCAATTGAAGATATTGACCTGTGGTTTAATAACCGGCTGTCTGTAAATCTAAAAGGTAATAATCGCTATAAGGTGATAATAAGTCGTCAGAGGGTATCGGAATTTAAGACCTGGTTCTCAAATATTGTAAATTAAAATATTTACATTCATAACATCTGACAAATAAAAAATTCCGAAGAAGCAATACAACCGGTTGGGTTATACTGTTTCTTCGGAATTTTTTATTTGTCAGAATCCAAGTTCAACCTGGAATCTTATCTCATAAGGATTATAAAGCGATCTGCTTTGTCCCTTTCTGATATTATAAGAAGCGTCGGCCTGTATCTTCAGATTATGACCGATAAGGTATTTCGTAACACCGATAGTTGACTGATTGTGATAATCATATTTGCAATAAGGCTTAATCTTATCATCGGGAAATATTATAGAATTGCGGGCAGCTACTTCCCAGTTGGAACGGAAAAGATAACTTGTCTGAGTATTAAGTCCTGAACCTGTAAATATATATTGAGCAAATTCACCCTCATTATCATATATAAAAGGTTTATCGCAAGTTCGTCCCATATAATCGGCATAGAAAGCGAAACCGCTATATTTAAATATGAAATCGACGAAATAGGAACCCAGATTTCGTGTTTGCGAATCGATTATTATATCTCCCGTCTCACCTTTAAGACGTTTAGTTCTGTCATTAAAACTATAGGCTCCCGCCACAAGGAATTTAGGCGTATCTTCACGCTCAAAATCTCCCTCAAATACATCACCATAGGCTTTAAACCTGCCGAGAGGAAACAGTTCGACTCTTCCGGTATAAGCAAACCCGCTTTTCGTAGCAGCCTGAAAGTTTCTGCCGTCGCCGGAGGTTACAGCGCCTTTGAACCCTACATTGAAGTCGCTGAATAATTTAGTATTGTATTCACCAAAGAACCCGAAGTCGCGGTCAAGGTTAAACTCAGAGTTTACAATAGAGCGGTCTACAAACTGTAGAGCCGATGAAGAGTTCACTCTGGCTCTGTTGGCTTTTATCTTTGTTTGTCCGAAACCGATGTTCCATCGGGCAGATGGCACATAGTAAACTATGGCATCCCTCACAATATTCATATTGTCATTTGGCAGCAGTTTCGCGTCGTAAGGAGTAAAACCAAGCTGTATAGTATAAGTCAGATGAGGTGAGAAAATATATCCGTCAAAACGCAGCCTTAATCTTTTAACCTGTGCCTCTGTGCGGTCTAAAGAAAAATCTTCATCAAGCTGTAGTCCGATCATGTTTTGCATACGGAATCTTAATGTCATTTTCCATGATTCATCTTTAGGCATAAACGTCACACCTTTACCTACCTCAATATTAGGCATATTGCGTACTCTCTCAAGAAGCACTTTGTCGCCTTCGGTAATGTTAAGATACGCGTTTGGGTCTTTTAGTGAGGAAAAGACCTTATAATCGCTTTTCGATTGATTTACGTCCTCTTTGATAATTTCAATTGAGTCATTTTTAGTTTGCTTAGAAGTAACGTTAGCATCGTTATCTATAGCCATGGCAGTAGAAATAAATCCTGAAGCAGACAGGATTAATAGATTCCTGAAAATGTTTATCATCTTTAGTGTTAATTTTTTTACAAAATTATTTCAACGTAATTTCAGAGGCGTTTCAAAGATATTACAAATATGTTACAATGTAGGTTGTTTTGATATATTGGTGATATGAGAATTTCTGATAAGCTCCGGAATTTTAAGCAATGACACATTCAAAAATATCCTAACTAAACCTTTATGTGCAACGTCGGATACCGATATCGGCAACGCACGTTTCCGACTTTGGAATCAACGGATTCCCAAGTCGGAATCCGCGGTTGCACTTTCCGGCAACCGGTGATTCATATATAGTATTGGTTGGGAGATTTTTGAAAAGGTAGTGGTTTATCCATTTTTTAGCATAAGAAAGAGACTGACTAAACTTGTTAGACAGTCTCATATAGGTATTAAGGCTTATATTTTATTTTCTGATTTAGTTGTTGCTATTTTTTGTTTTTTGGGGTTAGTAAATTGCTATAGTAATTACTCCCCAAAATGACATCGTTGAGTGAAATTTGGATGATGTGTTATGATGGAAATATTTCACATTGTACAAAGAGATGGTATGTAAGTGAAAATAAATGGATCAGACTGAGAACGTTAATATAAACGATTTTGTGGAAAAACGACGAATTTAAATGATTATTACATAGTACTGTCTTAATTTATCCTTTTTGTTATATAAAAATAGTAGAGAAGGTTCGTTACCCTACTATCTTTTCATTTACACAATAGATCGGAAGAGCACACGTCTGAACTCCAGTCACCGCTCATTATC
>CAMTOT010000001.1 GCA_947074165.1 uncultured Bacteroidales bacterium | reverse complement strand
CCAAATAGAGATAATCACAAAGTTACGCTTTTATTTTATCCATAATTTTATTTCACTGATACACAAAAATATCATTATTATAATCTCATTATAAGAGAGCCTGCCGGAATGGAAACAATGACGGGTAAACAGGAATATACCACACGCAAACGGTTAAAAATAAAAAAGGGAACCCAAATGGGTTCCCCTTATATATACTAATCTTATTTTATTCAAATAATTAGCAACCGCAGCACAATTTCGGACCAGCAGCAACAAGAGATTTACCAGTTTCGTTACCTGTAAATTTCTCGAAGTTTTTGATGAAACGACCTGCAAGATCTTTTGCTTTAGTTTCCCACTCAGAAGCGTCAGCGTAAGTGTCGCGAGGGTCAAGGATAGCAGGATCAACACCAGGAAGTTCTGTTGGAACAACGAAGTTGAACATTGGGATAGTTTTTGTTGGAGCAGTATCGATAGCACCAGAAAGTACCGCGTCAATGATACCACGAGTATCTTTGATAGAGATACGTTTTCCTGTACCATTCCATCCTGTGTTTACAAGATATGCAGTAGCACCAGAAGCTTTCATTTTCTTAACTAGCTCTTCACCGTATTTAGTTGGGTGTAGAGAAAGGAAAGCAGCACCGAAACATGCAGAGAAAGTTGGAGTTGGTTCAGTGATACCACGCTCTGTTCCAGCAAGTTTAGCTGTGAAACCAGAAAGGAAGTAGTACTGAGCCTGCTCAGGAGAAAGGATAGATACCGGAGGAAGAACACCGAATGCGTCTGCAGAAAGGAAGATAACTTTTTTCGCAGGACCTGCTTTAGAAACTGGTTTAACGATGTTTTCAATGTGGTAGATTGGGTAAGAAACACGAGTGTTCTCAGTTTTTGAACCATCAGTGAAGTCGATTTTACCGTCAGCAGCAACAGTTACGTTCTCAAGAAGAGCGTCACGTTTGATTGCATTCCAGATATCCGGCTCGTTTTCTTTGCATAGGTTGATAGCTTTTGCGTAGCAACCGCCTTCGTAGTTGAATACACCTTCGTCATCCCAACCGTGCTCATCGTCACCGATAAGTTCGCGTTTAGGGTCTGTAGAAAGAGTAGTTTTACCTGTACCAGAAAGACCAAAGAAGATAGCTGTATCTGTGTGGTCGTGGTTAGTGTTAGCTGAACAGTGCATAGAAGCCATGCCTTTCAATGGAAGAAGATAGTTCATATAAGAGAACATACCTTTTTTCATTTCACCACCGTACCAAGTGTTAAGGATGATCTGTACTTTTTCAGTTAGGTTGAATACAACCGCTGTTTCAGAGTTAAGACCAAGCTCTTTGTAGTTTTCAGGAGCTTTAGCTTTAGAAGCATTCATAACAACGAAATCAGGCTCTCCGAAGTTAGCAAGCTCTTCAGCTGTAGGACGGATGAACATGTTTGTTACGAAGTGTGCCTGCCAAGCTACTTCCATGATGAAACGGATTTTCAAACGAGTGTTTTCGTTTGCACCGCAGAATGCGTCAACAACATAAAGTTTCTTGTTAGAAAGTTCTTTTGTTGCGATATTTTTTAGGATACCCCAAGTCTGCTCAGATAGAGGTTTGTTGTCATTTTTATACTCTTCAGATGTCCACCAGATAGTATCTTTTGTAGTGTCATCCATAACGAAGAATTTATCTTTAGGAGAACGACCTGTATAAACACCTGTCATAACATTAACAGCGCCCATTTCAGTTACCTGTCCTCTTTCGAAACCTTCAAGATTTGGAGCTGTTTCTTCAGCAAAAAGAACATCATAAGAAGGGTTGTGAATAATCTCAACTGCACCTTCAATTCCGTACTTAGTTAAATCTAATGCCATAGTTGTAAAAATTGATTTTTTATAAAAATGTAAATTGTTCTCTAAACTTTAAGGAGAATTCGAATGTTTATGTTTAAATATTAGCATTCAATAAGAACATTGAAATAAATTAACTTAAATAACACCTCGCATTTTCCGGATACAAAAATAATACAAATAATGAAAGTTCAAATGTAATTACGGAAAAATTTCCACAATTAATTACTTTTTTAAATTTTCTTTGATTATAAAGATGTTAATCACCCTTTTGAATTTGTTACTTATGTGTAACTTTGACGAAAAATTCAAATAAATGAAAATTATAGATTTTTCGAAAAGCAATTCTGTTTTGAATCGCTTTATCGCTGAGCTAAGAGACACTGAAATTCAAAAAGACCCGCTTCGTTTCAGAAGAAATATTGAACGCGTCGGAGAGATTATGGCTTATGAATTGAGCAAAGAACTGGAGTATTCAGTTAGAAAAGTTACTACTCCGCTTGGTATCGCTAATGTGAATGTGCCCGACGAACAACTTGTAATAAGCACTATCCTTAGAGCCGGTCTTCCTTTCCACCAGGGTTTTCTTAACGTGTTCGACCGTTCTGAAAATGCTTTCGTTTCCGCTTACAGAAAATATGAAGATGAGCATAATTTCAATATACATATCGAATATATCGCTTCACCGTCTATTGATGGTAAAGTATTGATTATCGCAGATCCTATGCTTGCTACGGGTGGATCTATGGAGCTGTCTTATCAGGCTCTTCTTACTAAAGGTACACCGTCTCACATACATGTGGCTACTGTTATAGCAAGTCAGCAGGCTATAGATTTTATTAAAGCAAATTTCCCTGAAGAGAAAACTACAATATGGGCGGCAGCGATTGATCCTGAACTTAACGACCACGCTTACATCGTGCCGGGACTTGGTGACGCAGGTGATTTATGCTACGGCGAAAAAGAGTAATTTTTCTTACTTCATAAGATATCAAAAAAAGGAGATCGCGGTTTATAATTCCGCAATCTCCTTTTTTTATGCTTCGACAAGCCGTCGTTGAGTACGCTCTATTCCGAAAGCTCCCAACGGAGCCGTTATTATTATTGACAAAACAGCGACTGTAAGTATTAGTTCGCCGCATGGTAAGCCCATAGCAAGCGGTATGGAACCTATAGCAGCCTGTACCGTTGCCTTGGGTGAGTAAGCAATCATACAGAACACTCTCTCCTTCATGTTCAGATGAGTTTTAACAAGGCTCGCGGATACTCCGGTAAACCTGAAAAGTAATGATATGCCAAGAAGGGCTATAGTCAGAAGTCCCGCGCTTTTCAGGAAATGTATGTTTACACAAGCTCCAACAAGCACAAATAAAAGTATTTCAGCCGCTATCCACAACTTAGAGAACTTGACCGAAAGTCTTGCGGCAAGTGTCGGGTATTTAAATAGTATAGCCGCGCTCAATGACATTACTGCCAATAATCCCGAAAACGGGAATATGCCTTCAAGTTTTCCTTCAAGCGCTACCAGTAAGAATGATATACTAAGTATAATTATAACTTTTACGGAGTCTCTTAAATGAAACTTTTTAAAGTATATAGAAAGCAGATATCCTATAACAATACCCGCCAACAGTCCGGTTATTATAGCTACAGGCAATAGAAACAATGATGAATAAGAAACCTCAGCACCCGCTACAATAGACGCGAAGATTGAAAATAGTACTATCACAAATATATCATCAATACTTCCGGCTGCCATTATCATCTGAGGTATCCCTTTCTTTACTCCCAGACCGCTGTTTATCATGTTTAGCATCTTTGGCACAACTACCGCCGGTGATACGGCTGCGACCACTGTGCCGAGCAATATTGCCTCGGTGAGGCTGATTCCAAAAAGTAAAGGAGCAAATATAGCTATACCTGTTATCTCAAAACAGGCGGGCAGGAAGCTCATCAACAGCGCCGGACGACCGACAGCCTTCAGCTGTTGGATATTCATTGCCAGACCGGCTCTGGTCAGTATCACTACAAGCGCTATTTTTCTTATATCTCCTGAAATATCCAGGATAGGTTTATCTATAAGATTAAACATATACGGCCCTAACAGTATGCCGGTGATAAGCATGCCAAGCAGTGACGGAAGCTTCATTCTGTAAAAAATATATCCGGATATTATACCGAACAGCAGGATATAAGCCAGTGATTCTAACATAATAATATTCTTTTATAAGCAAACGGATTTATACAGCCGCCTTTATATTTTTATTCTTTGATTCTCGCGCGTGAATAAGGTCTTTCTGTGCCGTAAACCACGGAAAATAACGTTTCATAAACCAGATAACAGGTATCGAACATATTATCACCAATACCCAAGTCAATAACACATATCCCGGCCCCGCTATTAATTTAGATGCAATAAAACGGATAGGAAGTATCAGAAACACATGTGTACCAAGTATGATAAGTGAATATTTACCTATATAGGTTATGACAGGCAACGATTTAATGTTCTTACTTATAACCATCATCATCACTATACCGACAGCACCTAAGCCGTAAAACATGAAAAAATTCTCATATAAATCGGCAGGAGCCAGCATATATATTACTACTGCACCTACAGGCAGCAACAATAAACTATATCTGTCATATCTGCTTATACTTAAAAACGGAGTATAGGTTCTTAAAAAATATCCCATTGCAAAAAACGGAGTCTCTCTCAATGCAATATCCCAATAATAAGGCAGGTCGATCTGAACAGGCAGATCAAAGTTGGAATTATTAATAAAAAAGCCGGCTGTACCGGTAATAACCACCAGTATGCCAAGCAGCTTATCATTACCCCCGGAGAGTAATCTCAACGAATAGAAAATTATGTTTACATTAAACAGACATATAAAGAACCATATAGGGCCGTTAAACACAAGTTTCTCATTGACCAGCACATCAAATATGAGCGTCCAGTGAAACGGATCTCCCATAATGCCTTTTTCGTAGAAACCCAGATAACCGCATATCGCGCCAAAGCAATATGATATGAGATAAAAGAACGTAAACGGCACGATAAGCTTATTAATCTTTTTAACCACGAAGTCTCCGAACCCACCGTACATTTTAAAGAAAAGGCCGGAAAGAAAATAATAAAAAGGCATTCTGTAACTTCGCAAAGCCAGCTCAAACTGATTATCCAGCAATGAATAATTAGTATGATACCACAGCACAGAGAGTATACACAGCCCCTTTGCCAAATCAATATAGTCTATATGTTTTTTTACTTCAGGATTAATCATAATACTTTAACAGACTGATACTTCAGATAAAATAAGGGCGGAAAGATACGGATTTAATCCATATACTTCCGCCCGTAAATTTTATAATATATGCGAGTTACGCTTTTTTAGCCTTCGCAGTCTTTGTCGTTTTAGCCGCAGGCTTATCGCTCTTAGCCTTAGCAGTCTTCGCTTTGGCAGTCTTAGCCGCTTTTGGCTCTTTCGCCGCTTTAGGTTCTTTGGCAGCTTTCGCCTCAGCCGCTTTTGTCTTAGCTCCTCTTCCTTTTGCCTTTTTCGGCTCTCCGGCCTCAGAAATAATCTTCATACACTCTTCGTATGTCAAAGATATTGGCTCAGTACCTTTTGGTATCTTATAGTTATTCTTGTCAAGAGTAATATACGGACCGAAACGACCGTTTAGAATCTGCAAATTCTCATTCTCTGCAAAACTCTTAATAAACTTCTCTTTCTCTGCTTTTCTCTTCTCTTCTATAAGAATTATAGCCTCATCAAGAGTGACTGCCATCGGAGCATACTCTTTAGGCAAAGACACATACTTTGAGTCATGACGAATGTACGGACCGAAACGACCTATACCAACTGTAACTACTTTACCTTCATACTCGCCAAGCTGACGCGGCAGATCAAAAAGTTTAAGCGCTTCCTCAAGGGTAATATTAGTGATAGACTGACCTTTCAGCAACGAAGCGAAAAGCGGTTTTTCCTCTTCATCCTGTTTGCCAATCTGAACCACAGGACCGAAACGGCTAATCTTAACAGAGACCTGGCGACCCGTTTTAGGATCCAGACCAAGTATCCTTTCACCAACCTTCTGCTCTGTTCTCAAAGCCAGTGTTTCCACTACATTCGGATGAAACAGCTTATAGAAACTATCAAGCGACTTAGTCCAGTCAAGAGTACCTTCGGCTACATGGTCAAATTCCTGTTCTACAAGAGCCGTAAAGTTATAGTTAAGAATATCAGGGAAATGCTCCGTCAGGAAATCATTTACTATGATACCTATATCAGTCGGTTTCATTTTTCCTTTATCCGCGCCGGTTATCTCCGTAAGCGTTTTATCTTCAATGTGCCCCTGCGAAAGACTCATTTGATTATAAGATCTCTCTTTTCCTTCTATCTCTGTTTTCTCAACATATTCTCTGTTTTGAATAGTAGAAATAGTAGGAGCATACGTTGACGGACGACCAATACCAAGCTCCTCCATCTTACGCACAAGACTTGCTTCCGAGTATCTTGCCGGACGTTGAGTAAATCTTTCCGTCGCGGTAACATCTTTCATGTTAAGAACCTCACCCTCATTAAGTGGTGGCAGCATCTTACCGTCAGAGTCTTTGCTGTCGTCGTCGTCTGTAGATTCAATGTAAACTTTAAGGAAACCGTCAAACTTAATAACTTCTCCTACAGCCGTAAATTTCTCAGATGCTCCCGACACAGATATATCTACTGTAGTCTTCTCTAGGATAGCGTCGCTCATTTGAGAGGCGATAGTGCGTTTCCAGATCAGTTCGTAAAGCTTTTTCTCCTGCGACGTTCCCTCTATCTGATGATTACTCATATATGTAGGTCGGATAGCCTCGTGAGCTTCCTGCGCGCCTTTAGCTTTAGTCTGAAACTGACGAATATGCAGATACTCTTCGCCCATCGTATTTACGATCTCCTCTTTAGAGGCATTGATTGCAAGCGACGACAGGTTTACCGAGTCAGTACGCATATATGTGATAAATCCCGATTCATAAAGTTTCTGAGATACCATCATTGTCTGCGATACCGAATAACCAAGTTTTCGTGAAGCTTCCTGCTGTAAGGTAGATGTTGTAAAAGGTGCGGCAGGCGATTTTTTGCCCGGTTTTTTAGTTACCGATTCAATTTTAAACTGCGCCCCGTTACATTTTTCAAGGAAAGCGTAAGCCTCCTCTTTTGTTTTATATCTTGTATTAAGTTCCGCTTTAAGCTCGGTAGTTTTTCCGTTTGGCTGTTTGATTAAGAACACCGCTATTACTCTGTATGCAGCTTCAGGCACAAAAGCCTCAATCTCACGTTCTCTCTCTACAATAAGTCTTACAGCTACCGACTGTACACGACCGGCCGACAATGCAGGTTTAACTTTCTTCCACAATACAGGAGAAAGTTCAAAACCCACAATACGGTCAAGAACACGTCTTGCCTGCTGAGCGTCTACAAGATTTATATTTATATCACGCGGATTCTCAATAGCCTTAAGAATAGCGTTCTTTGTAATCTCATGAAATACAATACGTTTTGTATTCTCAGGATTAAGTCCCAAAACTTCATAAAGATGCCATGCTATCGCCTCCCCTTCGCGGTCCTCATCGGATGCCAGCCATACCATATCGGCTTTATCCGCTTCCGACTTAAGTTTAGCCACAAGCTCCTTTTTGTCTGCCGGAATCTCATATATCGGCGCAAATCCATGTTCGATATCTATACTAAAGTCTTTCTTCTTCAGGTCCCTGATATGACCGTAGCTCGATAGCACATGATAATCCTTTCCGAGAAACTTTTCTATGGTTTTCGCTTTAGCCGGGGATTCGACAATTACTAAATTTTTGGGCATATATTGTTATTTATTTTTTTTAGAAAAAAACAATGATAATCTCTATTTTGTTCTTTAACGTATTGTTAATTCAGACAAAAATAGAAATTATCATTATTAATTTCTTAATTTTTCAATATTTTTTAAGAAATCAGAAGTTTACGACAGCCCCCACTTTAAAATTAAAACCTTCTGCCGGCATACCGTAATAAAGGTCATATTTCTGATTTACTATATTATATAAACCGGCATAAGCTGAGATTGTACTATTTATAGTGTAGCTTGCTTTCAGATTAAGTTCATTAATCGGTTTTAGCGATACATCACTTACATTTCCGATAATTGAGGATGCAGATGAATCTGATTCGTCTACAAGATTAATACTCTCTCTCACTACTATTTTACGTCCGGCGTAAAGATTCCAGTCAGCCTCTATAAGCCAGTCTTCTGTCGGTTGAACACCAAGATTAAGCCCCATTTCAAACTTACTTCTGCCTGAATTAACATAATCTTTGGCTCTATCGGAGTACTCTAATCGCAGACCACTTCTGAAAATACCTGTTTCATATTTTAAAGCAGCCCCAATCTTCCATCCGAATGAACTTTCACTACCTACACTCAGAGCGTTTCTATTGTTAAGCGCGTATATATTATCTTCACTATCCGAGATATACATTCCCAGTATATCCGAATATATAAATCTTTCATTGGCTGTATAAGAAAGACCCGCGTAAATATCATAAAACAGTCCTGCCACCTTATCAGAACGAAGACCGAATGTAAAGTCTGTTACCGTATAGCTGTTTTTAGCCTGCTCATCGGGCATTAAAACATATCTGCTCGTATACGCGGCATCACTTAATGAAAACGCCGATACACGACCCGTAGCCGTCGCATATAGAGATGTCTTTTCGACAAAAGCATAGTTTAGATCCAGCGTAGGAGATATTCCGAATTTAGAACCTCTTCCGTATGCCACATCAAAATTAATACCTCCTTTTATCACAAATGATTCAGCGTCATTATTATAAAGGAATCCCGGAGTTACTCTTATCACTCCCGACGTTTTATAATAGTCAGAGTAAGCCCCTCCGTACATCTGTGTATTTACGCCTGCGTCAAACAGGAACTTAGTGTCCTCATTAATCTTATAGTCAAAACCGTATCCGAACTTAAGCGCTGTCTCTGACAGTTTGTATTTTTTCTGAGAAAACGATACAATACCCACATTTCCGTGATGATTGAAATCGCCGTCCATATCGGTTTTAAAGCCTAAGTTGTATGTGACACGGGTCTGATCCTGCATCAGCTTGCCATTTTCGCTTATCACATTCTCATCAAGACGGTCTATAGCTGTCTTATCATAACCATAATAATTGAAATGATAGAAGTCAAGTCCAAGATCAGTAAATAAAGACCAGTTTGAGAAGTTATGTTTATAATAAGCCTTACCAATATTATCAGTGACCTTCTTTGTGGTTTTACCGTCAAAATCTACATAATCAAGTTTCGCGGATATAATATTCATATTATAAAACAATCCAAGATAATCTGACTTTGTATCAAGTATTCTATAACCAAGATCAGCGTTGAAGACAGATGTATTACCCGAACCAAGCCCGAGATAACCACGCTTATTGCTATATGGATAAAGAGTTTTAATGTCACCCGAACTAAGCTGTGCTATCTCCGGTGCCGGTGATGCGGATACCGAGGTAGTCGAATATACGGTTTTTGCTTTGCTTACTGCCGGAGTCTCCACTTCCGGCAGTTTATTTATCTTATTGGCATCTCTTACTATCGGTATAAACTCTTTTTCAATAAGCATCTCACGGCTCAGAGTCGAGTCCTTAGCAGCCTGCTGGGCTGAAACATAAGAGGTCACGCACAATGCGGCTGTTGCCAGATATATATTCTTTTTATTCATCCTTTTACTCTCCTAACTGTTTAGATTCCTCTTTCTCAGAAATCACTTTAAAACGTTCATCTATCAGAGTGCCAATCTCATCATTAGCTTTATAATTTGTCTGAAGACTTGACAGATATTGACGTGCCTGGAACAAATCATCTTTACCAATATAAATATCGGCAAGCAGAATAAATCCTTTAGCAAGCCAATACTGATGTGGCGTAGCCGACTCTATTAGTTCAAATACTACTGCTTCAGCGTCGTTATCTTTACCCTCTTTAAACAGTTCTTCGGCTATCAGATATTTAGCTTCAGCGCCATAGTTAAGACGTGTGTCTTTAGAAAGATCTTTTAAATCGGGTTTAGCCGCCTCTACGTTTCCTTTCGCAAGGAATGCTTTTGCTCTGCAATAAAGCGCTTCAGAATATAGTTCCGTAGTGATTTTATCATCTTTAAGCAGGTTTGTAGCTGCTACTGTTATGTCGTCATGACGGTTAAGTGCTACGTTAGCTCTCAGTATACCAGCTTTACCCTTCACTCTGTTTTCTGTTTTCTCCGCCTTTACAGCAAGAGTCGAATAAGTGTCAAGCGCCTCCTGCATCTGTTGCGTCGCGTAATATATATCAGCGCATTTTGACAATGCCTCTTCCGTATATTTATTATCAGCAGACTGAAGTATATACTGATAGTGAGTCACAGCCGATGTATAATCTTGTTCTGATTCATAAATCCTCGCAAGCTCAATGTTGGCGTTCATACGGAAAGCTCCGTCATTAAAGCTTTGGAGATAATTGATCAGAGCCTTTTTACTATTATCCTTGTCTCCGCGTATTACGACTTTCTCTGTGGCAAGGAATGTAAGTGAGTCTTGTTCTCCGGCAGCAAACTGCACCACGCCATTAAGCGACTTAACATACTCCGCATACGACGGTATATCATTTTTCTCTATATACACAGCCTTAAGGTCTTCTACAGCTATACGGGCTTCTTCACTTCCCGGGTATTTTGATATGACATCTTTATAAGCCTTGACAGACTTGTCAAGTTCATTCATATTAAAATATATCATGCCGAGCTGAATACAAGCCTGACGAGCCAGAGTCGTGGTTGGATAATCCGACGCTACTTTTGTAAACGACGCGATTGCTTCCTGTTTTTTGCCAAGCGTCACGTAAGTTTTACCTCGCTCCATAAGGGCATCATCAGCGTAATCAGAATCCGGATACTCTTTAAGCAGCTTATCCATCGCGTCAATCTTCTGTGTATATTTTTTCTGAAGACCTGCCATAAATCCTTTCTGAAACAGAGCGTAATCGCCTCCGTTAGGACTTAAAGATGCCGCCTGCGAATAATACCCTTCGGCTTTAGCAAACGACCTTTTATAGAAGTGTGAATCTCCGATACGATTGAGCGCGTCAATATATGTAGCCTTTCCTCTCTCCGTTGGAGTCTGAAGATAACTATCAAACCATGTTATGGCATTATTGAAATCGTGCTGTTTGAAATAAGAGTACGCCAGATTATATTTACCTAAAGCGTACATCTCTGTATTTTTTCTTCCGGAAATAGTCAGGAAGCGATTATAGTCTGATGTAGCCTGAGTGAAAGCATCTTCTTTATAATAACACTCCGCTCTCCAGAAGTAAGCCTGGGCAAGAGTCTCGTTATTCAAAGGGCCAAGGCTTATAGCGTTTGTAAAACATTCTTTAGCCTTGCTTCCTTCTGAGTTGACAACACACTGCGTTCCCAGCTGAAACAAAACTCGTTGTTTAGCGGTAAGTATTTTAGAACCCGGACGTTTAATTTTATTGATTGAGTTAAGCGCGCTCTCATAGTTGCGGGTAGTCATATACGCCTCAACCAGCTGATCGTTTACAAAATCAGAATATTCAGAAGACGGAAACTCATTCAGAAACACTTCAAACACCTGTACCGACTCATTAAAAGGAGAGTATGACGTCTGTACGATAGTCAAACCGTAGTTATACATAGCCACCTCTTTCACTTTCTTGTCAAAATCGCTGTTTGCCGCTGCTTCAAATGCCATACGAGCATTTTTCAAATCACCCGTCTGCACGTAGCAATGCCCCAGATGCAGATATGAATTCTGTGTCGTCGCATCATTGCCCGTAGTAACTACAGCAAAATTATCTACAGCCGTTTTGTATTCGCCGGCCTCGTAGGCTGCCATACCAAGTATATAAGATGTAGCTCTGTATGGGCGCGACGTACTATTACTGTAGTCTGTAAGATATTTTACCGCGTCTCTTTTTTTATTCAGATGATATGAAGATTCACCGGCAATGCGAAGCAACTCGGTTTTCTGCTCCCTGTCGGGATTATTCTTCAGCAACGATTCGGCACTGCTAAGCGCTGTGCCATATTCTTTCTTTATAAACTTAATCTGCGCGATATAATAAGGCACGCTAAATGAAAATTCTTCATTTGCAGGCAAAGCCTCAAACTCTTTAAGTGCTTTGTCGTAATCACCATTAAGGTAATCTATATATGCAAGATAATAATCTGATGATTCGGAATATTCAGAGTTGAACGATTTAAGAGCGATGAAACATGGGCGCGCCTCTGTAGTGTTCCCTCTCTTTATATTAGAAATACCAAGTCGGTTAAGATATGCAGGCTGATTAATAAGTGGTAACTGTACCATATCCACCTCATCAAGTGTAGCCGCCGCATCGGCATAAGAGCCGTTGAAGAAGTAAAAACTACCTGTTAGAAACTCTATTATTGTACTATATGACGAATTTGGATATTTATATTTAAATTCCAATAGATAATCAAGCGCGTCTTCGTTTCCCAATTCGAAACGTGATACCGTAAGCATATAATCGGCCTCTTCAAGCAGGTCAACCATACCGGCAGCCGTGCCGGATTGTTTAAGCAAAGAGATCTTATCGGTACAGCCTGTCCAGTTGCGGGCATTAAACATAACCTTTGCTTCTCCGAGAATCTTTTCTCCCGGATTAATGGTATGGCCGTTTTGTGCTGTTGCCGTTCCTCCTATTCCTGCTACTAAAACACAGATCGGAATAAGTTTTTTCATTATATTGTTTTTATTAATTCCTTTAGTTTAAAGTTTAGCAAAGATATACAAATATCTGTTTTATTATCAACCTGTTCCGATAGCTATATCTAAAAAATAGCAAATTACAAAACATCCATAATCTTAACAACTCCTCTCTTAATCGAATCAAGACCAAACTGCTCCGCATCAAGTTCTTTGAGCGGTATCCATTTCAGCTCTGCTACATCGTCCATAGCCGTCATATCATAACCTGTGACACTGCACTTAAAAAACAGATCCATAGTATGCACGTCAAGACCGGAATATGGATAAATATTAGGTAGTGAAAACATATATTCTGTAGAATCTACCTCTACTCCGGTTTCCTCATTTACCTCACGCATGACAGACTCTTCTGCCGTCTCATAGCTTTCGCAAAAACCACCCGGCAAATCAAGCGTCCCTTTTGCCGGCTCATTTGCTCTTACAGTAACGAGTATTTCGTCGTCTTCATTCACAATAACAGCTACCGTAGCTGCTTTGGGATTAAAATAATATATAAATCCGCATTTTCCACACTTTTTTGACGTTGAGTTATTAACGTCAAAATGCTTAGATCCGCACGAAGGGCAAAATCTGAATTTATCTAAAGGATGTTTCATTTATTCAATGGTTATTATCATTTTTCAATTTAATGCTTTCAAAAACTTTTGCCACGTACATGGCACGACACAGACACGTACATGTCACAGTTATGCCACGTACATGGCAGAAGCGTGACATGTACGTGGCACAGATTTTTGAAAGTAAGAATAATATTTATGACTTTTGCCTATTCGGCTAATTAAGTGTTGTTATTATACACTAATTTGGCTGTTTAGCCACCTTTACACCGAGGTAAACAGACAAAGCGGCCTGACGATTATAGTATCGCCGGGCCGCTTTGTCTGTTTATGTATATAAAAATGTTTATATATTATTCATAGTGAGCAGATCCTCAAGGTATTCCCTGCTATTGCTCAGACGCGGTACTTTGTGCTGTCCTCCGAGCTTGCCTCTTTTATCCATCCAGTCATAAAAAAGATTCTCGCGGGCCTCTATAAGTTCAAGTCTCGAAAGAAATAAACTTTTATATCGCTTAGCTTCATAATCTGAGTTTACGTTTTGCAGTTCTTCGTCGAGTATATCCGCAAACTGCTCTATATCGTCGGGTTTTTTATAAAACTCTATCATCCATGTATGATGCCCTTTGCTGTTGTCATTCATATATGTAGGGGCGGCAGTATATTCTTTTACTATCGCACCGGTGCGGCGACAAGCTTCTGTAATCCCTTTTTCGGCATTGGCTACCATAAGCTCCTCTCCAAATGCATTTATAAAATGTTTGGTACGTCCGGTAATAACAAACTTATACGGATGGGCTGATGTAAACTTAACTGTATCACCTATTATATAGCGCCACATACCCGAGTTGGTAGATATGACAAGCGCGTAGTTTTGATCTGTTTCTACTTCCCACAATGGTAGTGTGGTAGGATTTTCATTATCAATCTCATCAAGAGGTATAAACTCAAAGAATACCCCCAGGTCAATCATAAGCAGCATTGATCTTTCATCAAAACTATTTTGTATACCAAAGAATCCTTCTGAGGCATTGTAAGTTTCGACGTAATGCATCTTGTCTGATGGTATAAGTTTTTTGTATTCCTCACGATAAGGTTCGAAACTTATACCTCCGTGAAAAAACACTTCCAGATTTGGCCATATATCAAGAAGATTGGTCTTTCCTTTCTGAGCCATCATCTTTTTTATAAACACCAGAAACCATGACGGGACTCCGGATATATTGGTGACATTCTCATTGACGGTAGTCTCGCACATCTTTTCAAGCTTTGCCTCCCATTCATCCATGAGCGCTATCATTTTATCAGGCACTCTTATGAGGTTGACAAGAAAATTGATGTTCTCGATTAAAACCGCAGACAGGTCACCGCAGCTGATACCTTCCGTTATCTCAGACGGCTTATGGCTTCCTCCGAGCACCAGACCTTTCCCGGAAAAGAATCCGCTTTCGGGGTTCATTTTGAGATAAAGAGTCACCGCGTCTTTACCTCCCTGATAATGACACTTATCAAGCGCGTCATCACTTACGGGAATGAACTTACTTTTATCGTTTGTAGTACCCGAGGATTTGGCAAACCACTTAATCTCTGTATCCCAAAGAATGTTCTGCTCTCCGCCTAGCATTCTTCGTATATACGGCTTAAGAGAATCATACGTCTGAAGAGGTACGTTCTTTTTAAACTTTTCATAAGAATCAATATCCCTGAATCTGTGTTCAACACCCCATTCTGTATCAATGGCGTGTTCTATCAGATACGAGAGTTGTTGACTCTGTATCTCCTTTGCTTCAGTATTGTATCTTTCTATGTCAGGAAGTCGCATTGAAAAAATAAGCGACATCAGCTTTGTTGTAGCATTCATAAATCGGTAAATATCTTTTTCACAAAATGAAATAATCTCGCTTATATATAACAATCATTCAGCGATTTTTCATTTCTCATTCTCTCTATGACGCGTCTGTTTATTAATTATTTAACTAAAAAAAGCTATATATAACAAGATGCGTCTCAACCTCTCAGCTCAACGACGCACAAATTTAAAAAATATTCGTTTTTTAAAGTGTTTATGACGTTAATTTTCACATTGCGCGTATGATATAAAAACCCAATCGGACGTTTACGGCTCTATTATTTTCATATCTTTGTTTATCAACCTTTAAAACACATCTTATGAGAATAGGTATTTTAACCTCAGGTGGAGATTGTCCCGGGATAAACGCTACAATACGCGGTGTAGGAAAAACCGCTATTATGCACTACGGGATGGAAGTTATCGGCATCCACTCCGGATTTAAGGGAATATTATATAAAGATGTAGAACCATTTACAGAAAGATCACTTTCAGGAATACTTAATCTGGGAGGAACAATACTGGGCACTTCACGCGACAAACCGTTCAGAAAAAAACTCACCGCCAATGAAGATAATGTAAGAGAAGAGCTTCTGAAAGCATATAATGAGCTGGGGCTTGACTGCGTAGTGTGCATAGGTGGCAACGGGACCATGAAAACTGCCAATGTAATATCTGAGATGGGAATGAATGTGATAGCGGTACCGAAGACTATAGATAACGATATATGGGGCACTGATATAACTTTCGGTTTTGATACTGCTGTTAATATAGCTACAGAAGCAATAGACAGACTTCACTCTACGGCAAGCTCGCATAAAAGGGTAATGGTTATTGAGGTTATGGGACATCACGCCGGGTGGATTGCACTCCATGCCGGAATGGCTGGCGGAGGCGATGTAATACTTGTTCCTGAACTGGGTTATAATATTGATGATGTTAATGATTTTATTCTGCTCAGGGCGGCAAGAAAAAAACCTTATTCTATTGTTGTAGTCGCTGAGGGTATTGAGACTCCGGAAGGTAAAAAGCCTGCTGAATATATAGCAAAGATGATAAAGAAATCGACAGGTATAGATACGCGTGAAACTGTTTTGGGACATATACAACGGGGGGGCAACCCTTCTCCTTTCGACAGAATACTTTCGACAAGACTCGGCAGTCATGCTACCGAACTGATTTCAAAAGGTGATTTCGGAAAAATGGTGTGTGTAAAGGGTAGTCAGATTTCATCAATACCACTTAAGGACGTAGCAAATAAGCTGAAGTTGATTGAGCCGGGAAATGACCTCATTGAATATGGAAAACAGATGGGGATATGCTTTGGTCATCTTGAGAATATATAAAAAAAAGAGCAATGGAATATTGTATATTATTCCGTTGCTCTTTTTCATTTATAATACCTGTACTGCCTTATGCGTCTTTTGTATTATCGCTCTTATTCATATTATTAGGAGTAAACTCCATATCTTCTACCATACTGTCAAAAAGCAGATCCATATCATCATCGTCTATAAGACCTATTGACGGTTCGCCGCCTTCAAGCTCGGCATTACTAATAAATCTTTGTTTTGCCTGCTCTATCGCATCCTGGAACTCCTTGTCAGTCTGAATTTTCTTCATGGTAACCTTGGCTGCATTTTGCTGCGACTCTTTCTTCGAGTAGCCTGTGCCTATGCCTCCCGGTATCTCCCATATCATCACCTGTGTCTGAAAAACAGGGTTATTCTCATTGTCTGTAAATGACTCTATCAGCTCGAACTGAATATTAACCTTGTTTTTTTGACTCCACTCAATCAGTTTTGACTTAAAGTTTACCTCTTTGCGGGCAATCTGATTCAGATTGATATACGGCGCTATAACTCTGTCTTCTATAAACTTCTTACAGTTATCATATCCCTGGTCTATATATATGGCTCCGATAAATGCCTCAAATGCATTGCCGTACATATAGTTATTGTGGGAACTGGTTTTTGTTGAAGATTTTACAAGTTTATCCAAACCAAGCTCTTTGGCAAGACGATTAAGAGTTTCACGTTGTACTATTTTCGACCTCGTATTAGTCAGAAATCCCTCTTTCTTAGTTTCAAACTTATGAAAAAGTATATCTGCGACTATTGTATCTAATACGGCATCGCCAAGAAACTCCAGCCTTTCATTATTTATCCATTTGCCTTTTTCAGTGCGGATAGATGATGAACGGTGAAGGAATGCCTGCTCGTATATGCTCACATCGTTTGGCACAAAGCCAAGTATTTTGTAATAAACCGAATAAGGCTCTTTCGACCTTAGCCGTAAGAGCCTTATTCTATTATAGATAGCTTTAAACACTTTATTTCACGAATTTTTTTACGATAATGCTGCCATTATGGCCACCAAAACCGAATGTATTCGACAACGCAACGTTCACAGTACGTTTCTGTACTTCACCAAAAGTAAAGTTCAGGTTGTAATCTATTTCAGGATCATTATCACCCTCTTCATGATTGATTGTAGGAGGCACTGTATCCGTTTCCACTGCCTTCACGCAAACAAGCGCTTCTACTGCGCCAGCGGCACCAAGAAGGTGACCTGTCATTGATTTTGTTGAGCTGATATTCAAGTCATAAGCATGCTCGCCAAAAACGGCTTTGATTGCTTTTTGCTCAGAAATATCACCAACAGGGGTAGATGTCCCGTGAACATTGATATAATCCACGTCTTCAGGAGAAAGACCAGCGTCTTCCAACGCGTTCTTCATTACAAGGATTGCTCCTAGTCCCTCAGGGTGAGTAGCTGTAAGGTGATAAGCGTCGGCAGACATACCTCCACCTACTACTTCAGCATAGATTTTAGCTCCACGTGCAAGAGCGTGGTCAAGATCCTCAAGGATCAATGCACCGGCTCCTTCACCCATTACAAAACCGTCACGAGACGCGCTAAACGGACGAGATGCCGTAGACGGAGAATCGTTACGTGTTGATAATGCGTGCATAGAGTTAAATCCTCCAACACCTGCTACAGAGATTGCCGCCTCAGCGCCACCAGCTACGATTACATTCGCTTTACCCAAACGGATAAGGTTGAACGCATCGATAAGCCCGTGTGTTGAAGAAGCGCAAGCAGATACACAGCCGAAGTTCGGACCGTGGAAACCATACATCATTGATATATGACCTGCTGCGATATCGCCAATCATCTTAGGGATAAAGAATGGATTGAATTTAGGACCAACTTCCGGATTGTATCCACCAACTTCCTGTTCGAATGTAGTTATACCACCGATTCCGGCTGAAAATACTACACCTACGCGGTTCTTGTCAATTGTTTCAAGATCAATAGCAGAATCTTCTACTGCATCTTTAGCAGCTTTAATAGCAAGCTGAGCATAACGGTCGAATTTTCTTACCTCTTTCTTTTCAAAAATTGTCAATGGGTCAAAGTCCTTAACCTCACAGGCAAATTGTGTTTTGAATTTAGAAGCGTCAAAATGAGTAATAGGTCCGGCACCACTTACTCCGTTACAAAGCGCTGTCCAAGTTTCCTCAACATTGCTTCCAATCGGCGTAATTGCTCCCAGACCTGTTACTACTACTCTTTTTAATTCCATCTTCGAATCTTAGAGTGTAAAAATTATTTGTTAGCCTCGATATAAGAGATAGCGTCTCCTACTGTACCGATTTTTTCAGCCTGATCATCTGGAATAGTAATACCGAATTCTTTTTCGAATTCCATAATCAATTCTACAGTATCCAATGAGTCTGCTCCAAGATCGTTTGTGAAGCTTGCCTCAGGAGTTACTTCTGATTCTTCAACGCCTAATTTATCTACAATAATTTCTTTTACTCTTGATGCTATTTCAGACATAACTTAAAGATTTTAGTTAATTAATAATTTTACTTTTGTATTTTTGCAGTGCAAAGAAATACATTTTTCTCCATAATATACAAATATTTGAACGACAAAATACACAAAACTGCACAAAAAAATTAATTTTGTGCATCAAACACACACTACAATGAAGAAAATAGCAATTTTTGCTTCCGGTTCAGGATCGAACGCAGAGAATATAGCGCAATATTTCGCTCATAATGATAATATTGAGATCTCGCTGATTGTCTCCAATAAGCCTGATGCCTATGTACTGCAAAGAGCACAAAATCTGAATATTCCCTCCGTCGTAATCACTTCATCTCAGATGCAAGACTCTCAGCACGTGCTTCTTATATTAAAACAATACGATATTGATTTTGTTGTGCTGGCCGGTTACCTGCTTCGTATCCCTCAATATATGATTGACTCTTATCCTGATAAGATTATTAACATACATCCGGCTCTATTGCCCAATTACGGAGGAAAAGGAATGTATGGAGATAACGTACACAAAGCGGTCGTAGCAGCGGGGGAGTCTCATTCAGGAATTACTATTCATTATGTGAACGAAAACTACGATGAAGGTAAAACCATCTTCCAGGCTAAATGTGAGGTACTTCCGGGTGACACCTATGAGGATGTAGCGTCTAAAGTTCACGCTCTTGAATATGCACATTTCCCTCATGTAATTGACGAAGTGATTTCTGCTTTATAAACAAATTTTACATATTATATTAATAAAAAACCTCACTTACCGGATTTGGTAAATGAGGTTTTTTATTAAACAGATTTCTGATTATTTAATAATGCGCTTAAATAACTATAATCAACTTATTAAACAATCTTATATCCGACCATCTCTCTGCGAAAAGGGTAGTCTCCACGTTGCTTTTCGAAGCTATCGGGCGCATTCACAAGTCTTTCCGAGTCTCTTCTTACATCATAAGCATACAGATAAGCCTTAGCCTGCTTATCTCCGGTTAATAATGTTGTGTCGATAATCTTATTTTCAGGTTCCGGCGCGGATATTGATTCTATCACAGCCTCCTTTCCAAGATTAAAGAAACTATTTACAGCGCTACAGGCCATCTTTGTCGCATTTGCTTTACCGTCGGCCGAATAGCCGGCTATATGAGGTGTAGTGATAATACTTTTCTCAAGCAGACAAAGATTGATATCCGGTTCATTTTCCCAACAGTCAATTACCATACTACTTACATCTCCCCTTTCATATGCCTCAAGAAGAGCAGCCTCATCAACGACTCCTCCACGTGCAGCATTAATGATTACAGGCTTTTTAGTCAGATTATCAAAAAAAGCTTTACCGGCAAGATGATATGTTTTATATCTGCCCTGAGTAGTTATCGGTGTATGGAATGTAATTACGTCGCATAACTCACCTATCTGCTCAAGAGAATAAAACTTCTCCTGAGGTTCAGATTCCGCCCTTAACGGGTCGCATCTGTACACATTAAGACCATACTCCCTTACAGCTTTCTCTACTGCCTTACCGACATTGCCGACACCGACAATACCGATATTAAGCCCTTTTATATTATCAAAACTCTCACCTTTCAGTACAAGTAATGACGATATCACATATTGCGCCACAGAAGAAGCATTACATCCGGGAGCATTTATCCAATAAATATTATTATCCTCACAATACCGGGCATCAATATGATCAAAACCAATAGTAGCGGTAGCGATCATTTTAACTTTACTCCCATCAAGCAAACTCGCGTCACACCTTGTGCGCGTTCTTATTATAAGGGCATCTGCGTCTTTTACACTATCCGCATTGATGTCTTTCGGATCAAGATAAATCACCTGAGCTACATCATCAAATACACCTTTCAAAAAAGGTATCTTACTGTCAGCTACAATCTTCATATGCATTATATTTTATTTCACAACAAGCAACCGATCTCATATATCGGTATCATACAACGAAATTACCATCTTTTAGGGATAATTAAAAAAATATCCAGATATAACGCTGATACTCGTTTGTTATACTATTGAGACGAAAAAGATACTAATTAACAAGTGGATTATGGATATGATTACAATCAGTAGTAAGTGTAATAGTATTTTTAATGAGGCGACAGCTTTTTATCATACTATCGACAATGTGGATGCAAGAGTAGAAAACCCTTATCAACAGCGTTCACTGGAACATTACCTTTATCTTAAAAACTGGATTGACGACGTGCAGTGGCATCTTGAGGATATAATAAGAGATCCCGAAATTGATCCTTCTTACGCCCTTAGCATAAAAAGGCGTATTGATGACTACAATCAGAAACGCACTGATCTGGTAGAGACAATAGATTCTTACTTTTATAATATATATAAAGATGTAAAAGTAAGCAATATAGCTAAGATAAATACAGAAAGTCCGGCATGGGCTATAGACCGATTATCTATTCTTACCCTTAAAATATGGCACATGAACGCAGAGGTCCAACGCACCGATGCCGACATAAATCATATATATAAATGCAGAGAGAAACTTGATATCCTGTACACTCAAAAAGAAGATCTCTCTTCTGCTATCGACTTTCTTCTTTATGAAATAGAGAATGGCAATAAATACATCAAGGTGTATAAACAAATGAAGATGTACAATGATCCGGCTCTTAATCCGATTCTTTACAATAAAGAGTGTGCGGATAGATAATCTATTTTGTTATCTGCCCCTTTCTTTTATCATTATTTCTGCGTAATTTTACTTAAACGCTAATTACGACAGAGATGAAGAACATACTTGTAATTCGTATGTCCGCATTGGGAGATGTGGCCATGACTATACCGGTTATATATTCTGTGGCTAAATATAATCCACAGATAACATTTACAGTATTAACCCAGCCTTTTTCAGCAAACTTTTTTATTAACCCGCCTTCAAATGTCAGAATTTTTAAGGCTGATACTAAAGCGCAATACAAAGGCTCAAAGGGTATTCTTTATCTATGCAATGATCTGAATAAAAACAGATATGATGCTATTGTTGATTTGCACAATGTTATCAGATCTAAAGCCATTCGCGCGTTTTTTAGTCTGAAAGGAGTAAAAACAGTAGCTATTGATAAAGGGCGGAAAGAGAAAAAAGATCTCGTATCTTCTGATTTTAATAATATAAAACCTCTCAAAACTTCTTTTGAGAGGTATGCTGATGCGTTCAGACGTATAGGTCTACAGTTTGAACTTGATTTCCAATCAGTATATAATAACGAAAAACCACAGTTGAACAACCCGGTAATAGACAATAAAGACGGGAAATGGGTAGGCATTGCGCCGTTTGCAAAACATACGGGCAAAACTTATCCTATTGATAAATGCGAAGAGATAATTAAAACATTATCTGCGGATAATAGCATCAAAATACTTCTGTTTGGTGCCGATAAAGAACAAAAGAATATACTTGACAGTTGGGTTGAGAAGTACGACAACACAATTTCTCTTGCTGGAAAATTAAAGATATCTCAGGAGATAGAACTTATGTCGCATCTTGATCTTATGGTCTCTATGGACTCTGCTAATATGCATTTCGCGTCGTTGGTAAATACACCTGTTATTTCTATCTGGGGAGCTACACATCCATATGCCGGATTCCTTGGATGGAATCAAAAACACGAAAATGCGCTTGGGGTAGATATGGAGTGCCGTCCATGCTCTGTATATGGCAATAAAGCGTGTATGCGCGGAGATTATCCATGCATGAAAGAGCTTGCTGTATCACATATCATAAACAGGATTTATAAAGTTATGGAAATACCGGTTTAGATGCTATTGTAGATCCGACAGTACTCCTTCGCCGCTTTTTCCCATGTAAAAGATTGCGCATATTTGATTTGATCACTTACATCTCTTTTCTGGAAATCATTCATACCGGATTCAAACTCTTTAATCATTTTCTCCGGTTCAAATTTATAGTTGAAATAATAACAATACTTACCGCCTATCTCTGGCAGCGCTGTATGTAATGATATAAACGTTGGTTTGCCATAAGCCAGGGCCTCTATCACCGGCAATCCAAATCCTTCAGCAATAGAAGGAAATACAAAGGCCTTACAGTTTCTGTAATACCAGTCTTTATCAGCTTCATTGATCTCGCCAATAAGCTTCACCCGGTCTCTGACACCATATTTTTCTGCCTCATCGATTATAGTCTTACTGTAATCACTCAACTTACCTGCAATGACAAGCTCAAAATCACTATTCTTAATCAGGCACGGCAGAACATGAAAATTCTTCTTTGGCAGAACAGTTGCCACTGTAAACAAGAATTCTTTTGACGGAACATATCCTGACGGACTCTTTACCGGCTCTCTGTTGAACAAAGTACATCCATTATATATCACTGACGATTTGCAATGGAGAGAACCAAATATTCTCATAAAATCCTGTCTTACAAAATCAGAGATAAATACAACATGAGACGCCCTGCTCACAACTTTGCTTATTCGATTAAAGTATTTAGCGAATTTAGATTCGTCTTTCTCATACAGAAAGTTTAAATCATGTATAGTGAGAATATATTTCTTATTCGTGGGGATATATTTACAAAACTGGAAAGTGGCATGAAATATATCTTCCCTGCACCTGAAGAAACCCGAATCAAGAATATTAAGTACCCTCACATCAGCATAATCAAATAGCTCGGCATTTTTTTTCTTTACAAGAAAACGGGGAGTGACATTATAATCATCACCTATCACAGCCAAAGCTTTAGACAACTCCATACAAAAAGTGTATAACCCTGTATTGTTATACTTCACTTTGTCGCAATCAATCAACACCCGCTTATTCTGTCCCATCCTTAGTTTACCTTTATATTGAATTAAAAAACAACAATCTTTCTACAATCATAAACGCAACTGATTATTATTAAGTTCATTTTTGCAAAACGACTCAGCCGGGGCAGCAAAAAGGATATGGCATTTTAACACAGATACGCGTTGTTTAAGATATTATATTGCAAGAATATACAAGGCAAATGATGTTATTAATCAAAAATGATATATATTTGTCGCCATTACTCTTAATCTTATACCTGAATAAATAACAACTTGTTAGTATAAATTTATTCAAATGCAATATGGAAGCTGTTAAAGTTTCAGTGATTATTCCCGTAATTAATCAGGCAAAACATATAAAAGCCTGCCTCAATTCGGTAATGATGCAAACTCTACAGGAGATAGAAATAATTGTTGTTGAAGGAGGAAGTACAGATAATACAAAAGAGATTATTTGTACGGAGATGGATAAAGACCCACGTATCATAATCCTCAATAAAGAGGAGCTGGGATTATCTCTTGCCCGCCAGGCCGGCCTAAACATGGCCAGCGGAAAGTATATATATCATCTTGACGGAGATGACCGTCTTGAAAGCAATGCGCTTGAACTTCTTTACAACAGAGCAGAAGAAGCTGACGCTGATATGGTCGTACTCAACTTCGTTGTCGAAAATGAATATAATAATACAACGAAACAGTCAAGATCAATAAAATTTGTTCGTCTTTCAGGCATTGATTTCATCCGTACTCTTTATCAGAGAGAGAACTATTGGATGGTATGGAGCGTATTCCATAAACGCTCTTTATACAAAAAATTTAAAATCCATTTCGAAGCTAAACTATTTCTTGGTGAAGATACTCTTCTCACCACTCAGCTTGCGTACTATTCTAAAAAAGTAGTTAAGCTCGACAGCGCGCCTATATTGCATCACTATATCAGGAAAAATCCTGAAGAGAAACTATACTCACTTACCGAGAAGCAGTATTTTGATCTTCACACTTATCCTGAGATTATACGCAACTTCCTTAAAGACAAACCCGAATACTCTAAATTAGAAGAGAGTATCGACTGTCTCAGACTTCAGTCAATTTCAAGATGCTTTAAATACAGGTGTTTTGATTCCGCTAAAGAAAGAAGCAAAGAGGCTCTGCACATTATGAACCGCTACCCGGAACTTACTAATGTGACAGGAAAAAACATGAAAAGGCTATTCCATGCTTTCTCTCTTTCCGAGAGATTAGGAAAATTAGTTTCTAAGCTTCTTCTGTAAGATCATATTAAATTAAAGAGATAAAAAAATGAGTCAGGATATTAAATCCTGACTCATTTTTTTATGTGAATACAATCTTATTGTTTAATAGAAAGTTTCTTTGCTATCTTCTTAGGCAGCGCATCTTTATGAACAATATAGTTCATAGTTTTAGCTCTTACAAAGTTTTCAGATATATACCATATTCCTTTATAATCACCGGTCTCTCCCCATGAGTTTTTAATCATATAGAACTTCTTACCGGTTTGATCTTTAGCGATACCATAAATAACCATACCATGGTCATCCGTTGTCTCATGATTATCATAACCTTTCTGACGAGACTCCTGTGTTACCGAAAGCTCATTACCCGGACCCTCCATCATTTTTTCTATTTCAGCTTCACGATCAGATCTTGAAAGACCTAACCATCTTGCCTGGTCAGAGCCGGCAAGTTCTACACCTTCCGTATCAAGAAGTACCCCAAGCCCTTTACGGTTGAATCCTTTTTCACTAACGTCAGATCCCCATGCGATAGTATAACCGTTATTAATAGCATTGTCCATAATCTCCATCATCTCATCAAGAGGTACATTATACGACTGAGACCAACGCCAGTTATCCGCTATTTCAAGAGGGAAAGACGTATAGAATGGGTGATGAGTATAAGATGTTATGCTCACATAATCATCCATATCAAGCCCAAGCGACTCTGCATACGATTTAGGAGTATATTCTTTACCTTCATATGTAAATCTCTCCGGTATCTCTCCAAGATAAGCGTCAAGAATTGAATTAAATCCTTTTTTCCATACATTAGTGAATTTCTTATTTGTAAGCACACCATCAACGTAACCTTTAGTTACCGCGTCTAGTTCATTATGCACATGCTTTGACTCATCATACATAATACCGGAATAAACAGACTCCGGCAATGCTCCATAGTTTTTCATAACATAAAGCACATCATAGAAAGAGCCTCCGGCAGCAAAATTTATTTTACCGTCCATTCGCACATATTTATCAGCTTTATCCGCATAGCTATGATAAACAACAAACATCTCCGCAAGGTCTGTTTCAGACTTACCTTTTCGAATCAGCTCAGACTCAAGAAAACCAAGTCCGGAAAAGCTCCAGCAAGTACCTGAGCGATTTTGATTTTTAATTGATGTAATAGGATTTTCTTTTACTATAGTAAATACATATCCATCTTTTTCTTTAGCAGCACTTTCTCCCTCCTGTGCAAATACCGGCATAACGGCAAGCATAGAAAGAGAAGCATAAAACAATGATTTTCTCATAATTACATATATAAATATTACTTTTTCTTAGCCTTGGCGACAGGTTTATTCAGTGTCTTATTATACAGTTCCGTGTTTACAATAACTTCAACGCCTTTATCAACAATTATATCCGTCTGAAGAGACTTCTGTATCTCTCCCTTCTGATAGTAATATCTCTTCACAATTTCCTGTTCAAGTTCCTCTTTTATCTCTGGCTTAAATGTCTGAAGATCTTTATCAATATTATGATTAAGTTTCGCCTCAAGAGATTCAAACTCAGCGGCAGCGTCTTCCGAATAACCTTCAAACTGAGCTACTTTCTTCAGATCCTCAAGCATCTTAAGACTTTTCTTATCGTAAGTAAAGTTCTTTGATTTCACGAAATCACAAAACATATTATAATCCTCATCAGTCAGCTTAAACTCTTTGGCTGAAGCTATAGATGGGTGAGTGGCATGATATTGGTTCGCAAAATCGAATATATAATAATCTCTCAACAGATAAAGTGACATATTAGACAGCTTTTTCTGCTCAACATTAAAATCAGGCTGAATTCCTCCGCCGTCTCTGACATCTCTGCCGTTAGCCGTTTTAAACACAGTAGTAAGCGAATCAGGAATACGCCCTACGCTTCCGTCTTCATTTCTGTTGCTATAATCAATAGCCTGTATTAATCGTCCGCTCGGTATATAATACTTTGCGCTTGTCATCTTCAACAAACCGTTAAATGGAAGTTGTCGCGTAGATTGGACAAGCCCTTTACCAAAAGTTCGCTCTCCGATTATCACCGCACGGTCAAGATCCTGCAAAGCTCCGCTCACAATCTCAGATGCTGACGCAGACGCTCTGTTTACAAGTACGACAAGAGGTATCTCTGTATCTATCGGTTCCTGAGTAGTTTTATATTCTTTATCCCAGGTGCGTATCTTTCCTTTTGTTGATAACACAGTCTGACCTTTAGGCACAAACATATTAACAATCTGTATGGCATCTTCCATTATACCCCCTGAGTTATTACGAAGATCTATTATAAGACCTTTAGGGTTATTTTCTTTCAGCTCAGTTATAGCGGCACGCATCTCCTTAGCAGCTTTATCCGTAAAAGAGGAAAGATATATATACCCGATAGAATCGTTAAGCATACCGTAGTAAGGCACAGCATTCATAAGAATCTTTCGTCTCACTATCGTTTTAGTCATCATCTCTTCTGTAGCCGGTCTGTAAAGTTGGAGCTCAATAGTAGTACCGGCTTCACCTTTAAGACTTCCGCTTACGTCGCTCACAGATTTTTTAATCATAGAGTTGCCATTTATTGCTATTATAGCGTCGCCCGGACGAAGATCAAACTCCTGTGCCGGATTGCCTTCATATGGCTCATTTATATAAACCGTATCTCCGCGTTGAGATATGATAGCACCAACACCTCCGTATTCCCCGGTAGTCATCGCAGTGAAGTCTTCTTGTTCCGACTCCGGTATATAAGTAGTATATGGATCAAGCTGATATAGCATAGCATCTATACCGTTTCTCACCACCTCTTCTGTTTTAATTGAATCAACATAGTATAACTGCAATTCCCGAAATATGGTATTGAAAATATCAAGGTTCTTTAGTTGATCAAAACCATTGTTGTTATTAGCTCTCAAAGCAGGCTGGAAGCCGGTACTAACACATAAAAGCGTCACAATACCTGTTAATAAACTCTTTCTCATCAAAAACTAACTTTTTTGTTATTTATTTCAAAATATGAACTGTACCAAAGATACTTATCTAACATCAAATATTATTAAATAAAATCATATTTATTATATTTCCGGCGGCACTTTTACCACCCGGAGGCACAAGGTATTGCCTGACAAAGCCATCACGCTCTGATAGGAGAGTATCATTACCTTTTAATACGCGCTCTTCAATAAATGATTTTATTTCTTCAATATCCGATGCTTTATAATGCACATCATAAGCTTTATGAAAAAATTCATTTGTATTATCAGGATATCCGGGAGTTGATTTAATATACAATACAGGTTTGTGCGCATACATATAATCAATAGTAAAAGAGCAACAATCATGAATCAGACCATCCGAAGTCATAAATAAATCTAAGTAATCAGCCTCATTTATAATTGTATTTGACATCTCTGCCCAGCACGCGTAATATTTGTCGGTTTTCTCTTTTCCCCATATATTATACAGTTTTCTTTTCAATACCGGATGAGGTTTAAACGCAAACTGCAATCTCCCCTTATACTCATCAGCAAGTCTGAGCATATCATCAGCAAGATGGAGAAAACGTGAATAACTACCTAAGATCTCATTCTCCTCTATTGTATGATGAGGCGCCCATATAATACGCTTAATCTCTGCCTGAGCCTCCTTCCATTCATATTTATACTCTCTGTTTTCATCAAGAAAATCATCAGACAGCGGAAGTCCCGTTACACATATATTTTTGCCATTATTATCCATTACGCCACGAGCGGAAGCGGCACTTATATCATTCTCGTAATAAAGATGCCAACACATCCGGCATAGTTCACTATCAACAATCTCTTTTATGTCTATACCATGAAAACCATAGCTTATGTAACAAAAAAGCTTGTCTCTGAATTTCTTATAAAAGAAACTTCTCGGATACATATTTTTATACGGTTCAGTATAAAAAATTATATCCGGATTTATACTCTTTCTAATATCGATCAGATTACCGTCTTCATCGTAAGGCAAAATAAAATCATAGCCTTTTTGTAAGAAAAACAATCTGCACGCTTCAATCTTTTGATCTATAATTTCACCATTATTCTTATCCGGCATTATAAGTATTACGGGAGAGAAACGTTCGTGATCCAACATCTCCTTATACAATGAGTCCGACTTCCATTTTGATGGTTCAACTGCGCTGAAAAGTACTACAATCTTATCTTTCTTTCTTAGTCTGTTTACTTTCGCGTTAAGGGTCAGTTTATGCTGTAAACTAAAATACGCGAACTCAAGTTTACTTATTCTTTTCTTTATCTTTAGAAGGTGCTTATTCATATAACTATATTCAAAATAAAAGCTTTTATTTTTTTTAAAGAATATCTACAGACTTCATAAAGTCGTAGGTCTTATACATCCTGCGCTTCAGCAACATTTTATATAATCTGTGTATACCCGACACGTCATTTGTCTGTCTCAGATATATATCCATATCAAGGTTTGACAAAACAGACAATCTTTGCGCCCGCTTTGATTTGCCCGATCTATACAGCGCTTTCAGAAACCTGTAGCAAAAGTACTTAATTGTATTTTCCAGATTTACCTTTGCTTCATCACTCTGCAACTTATCAACTAATGTTTTTACAACTCCGCAATATACATGATACGCGTAAAGCTCTGTTTCAGCATCATAATATTTAGACATCAGTGATCCGTCTCTTAACACATAATAATAATCAGACTCAGACGATACTACAGCACCCGACGAATATAAAAGATATGTATATACAAAAACTCTATCCTCACCAACGTGCATTCTCTCATCAAAACAGATATTTTCACGTTTTACAATATCCGCTCTAAAAAGCTTATTATACGGCGAATAAGTTGATTCTATATTATAAGGATTAAACAATATATCAATATTCCCCTTTTCATACTTATGGGGCGCCACATATTCCTTTCCTTTTTTCACAACTATCGTATGCGACATCGCGATATCGCAATCATCTATAATAGAGATTAAATTGTAGAGATAACTATCTTTTACGATATCATCGCTATCCATAAAACAGATATATTTCCCGGAAGCGGCAGTTATCCCGATATTTCTTGCAGACGAAGCCCCTCCATTATCTTTAGTAATCACTTTTATACGGACATCCTGCTTCTCATACTTCTTACATATAGAAAGAGACAAGTCTTTGGAACCGTCATCGACAAGTATCAGCTCAAAATCATTAAATTTTTGATTTATCAATCCCTCTATTGTACGGTCAAGAAACTTTTCTGAATTGTATATCGGCATAATTACCGATATGAGCGGATTATGTGCTATAGATTGGTTATTTACCATATCTCATTATTAATCTGTTAATATATAGATACAACAAAATTAACAATTTACATGCTTTATACCCATATATAGCTTTAATTAATGTATAGAATAAGTTAATTGTATATAACTCTATATAGTTTTGCTTACAATGGGGCTGAAATAATATTGACTTATTTCTCATTTTATATCTATATTTGCAAAATCTAAATATATCAACAAGACCTGTTGCTACTACAAGCATAAAGATCTTAGTTTATTACAACAGCTTAAAAGACTGACATGTACAGACAATCATCGATATCTAATAAATTATTATTCGCATTGTGCAATCTACCCAAATCATTCAAGCCCACACCAAATCCCAAACTATTTATGACTCTTTTAGTCAAGAATGAAGCAGACATCCTTGAGCAAAACATTATTTTTCATAAACATATGGGGGTAGACGGTTTTATTATTACAGACAACAACTCTAGCGATTCGACACCTGATATAATAGAAAAATATCGCACATTAGGATGGATAAAAGAAGTGATTACAGAGAGGGGTGATGACTATAAACAAAAAGTATGGGTAGATAGGATGATATGGCTGGCAAAAATAAAGTTCGGTGCTGATTGGATTATAAACGCGGATGCCGATGAGCTGTGGTATGCACCATCGGGCTCTTTAAAAGATGAATTGACAGACACTAATGCGAATGTTCTTATATGCGACATAGCCAATGTTTATCCTGAAGAAGATAAGCCATTTACTGAATGGGATAAAATAATTCATCCTGTTGATAACCCGTCAATATATGACCTTTCTCCATATTCTGTATTTAATAAACAGCGAGGAAAAGTTATACATCGCACTGATGGTTATTTGCAAATTTCAATGGGTAATCACAAAGTAAAGATGATCCCGCAAAATATTGAAAAAAGTAAAATTCTCATATATCATTACTCTGTAAAAGGGAAAAGCCAGTTTATGTCAAAGATGATAAACGGAGGTGAACAGCTCGAAAAAAATCCTAAAAAACATGGAGGTCGCCATTGGAGATATTTTTATGACCTTTATAAAAAAGGAGTTCTTGAGAAAGAATACAACAGGGTGATTGGTAAAAAACATTTCCAGACTCTTCAAGAAAACGGATTTATAACAACCGATAAAACTATAACAAGCCTGTTTAATATATTAAAAAAAGGTTTATGAAACATGCATTCTTAATAATTGCTCATAACGAGTTTACTATTTTAAAAACATTATTATCAATGCTCGATGATGAGCGGAATGATATATATCTGCACATTGACAAGAAAGCCAAAAATGTGCCGAACGATATTAAAACACTTAAACTATCAAAGGCTAATCTGTTTTTTATTGATCCGATTAAAACTTATTGGGGAGATATAAGCCTAGTAAAGGTTGAAATACTTCTATTTGAAGCCGCTTATAACAATGGCAAATACGCTTACTATCACTTAATGTCGGGAGTTGACCTCCCTATTAAATCACAAGACTTTATTCATGAATTTTTCAACAAAAACCAGGGAAAAGAGTATGTTGATTTCTGGACAAGCAGAGAACATATAAGAAGCTTAAAAAAACGTACTTCAAGATATTTCATTTTTACAGAAAAGACTAAAAGTGGAGGTCGCTTCACACATGCATACGCATCTTTGTTCAGAAACGTCTTTTTAATGTTTCAAAAGGCTATATTCTACAAAAGAAGTCACAAACTTGAGCTTTGTAAAGGCTCAAACTGGGTAAGCATTACAAATGATCTTTGCCGTATTATTCTCGAAAATAAAACAAGGATATTAAAAACCCTGAGGTTTACTCTTGCGCCCGATGAGATATTCATACAGACTATTTTATGGAACTCATCACTCAAAGAAAATATTTACTCGTTGCCGGGAGACAATAAATCAATAAGAGCCATCGACTGGGAACGTGGCACACCGTATAACTGGAAAAACAGTGATGCGAGTGAACTATTAAACTCCCCTAAACTTTTCGCAAGAAAATTCAGCTCAGAGGATATAGAAATAGTCAATCTCATACATAATAAGTTTCCCGAGAACAAGATTTAATCTATACAGACTTTTAGCCATCCCCTAGGATATATGTAGGGGGTGGCACTATTTCTAAACCATCTTTCAGGCATTACAACTATTTTATCCTTATTTCTGTTCAGATAAGCACCCCACCAACTAAAAGTACTATTACATATTATATTGTGCTTTGATTTGCTCATAAGCATCATATCTTGCCAACTATCATCCTTTTTATTCCAATCCATATAGACTGCTTTTTCTAGTTTAAGGTTATTCTTTACCCATTCTATATCATCGGAGAAAACATAAAAAGACGGATTCTCTATATGTTTCTTAATCTCGGCAATAGCATTTTCATAATAAGGCAACTGACAAACAGATCCGGCATTCTCCCAAAATTCCGGTTTAAGATAATCTCCTCGCCTAATGTGTATTGATACAGAATCAGTATCTGATTCAATCTCCTTCATCATATCCAGTGTTTTCTCATTAGCAATATCGGTATTAAAAGTAAATGCGTCAAATATCTTATCTGACACACACTCAAAATAAGATTCTGACTGATAAAATCCTTTAAAATATACAAGCGGCCATAAATATCTTCTACCATAAGCATACATTGAGCCTTTTTGCTTTTTCTCATATACTTTCTTAAAGAATAAAAACTCCAGTACTTTCTTAAGTGATCTGTTTATACAAAATTCAGTTTTCGGCAAGGAAAACACTCGGTGCATCTCATATCCATTGTGCGCATTATAATGACGCATGTCAGATAGATCTATATTTATATCATCATATACATCTTTTAAACGTAAATAAAGCGCATATATAAACATCTGGTTACCCAGGCCACCTGTCATTTTAATTAGTTTCATTTAGCTCCTTATTATATTTAATTATCAGCTCATAGCACTGTTCAGGATCAAACCCTCTCAAACTCGCGTATTCGTAAGCCATAATCTTAAACATCTTTTCTGTACCGGGAAGTCTGTCAAAATTAACACATCCCGCTTTCATATCTACATGCCCGAATCTCATTCTGTTCAGGTCTATTATCTCTATATTTACACCGGTATCTGTAATGCCAAACAATATATTGCCGGGAGAATAATCTTTATGTATAATATTATTATTGTGCATTCTCGCCGTTATCTTAGCTATCTCTTTTAATATCATGTCACGCCCCGGAAAACTATCATCAAGCAACGATCTGAAATTATAATCGGTCTCTGATTTAAGACTTATGAAGTAACTTTTCCCAAGCAGCATGGAAGAGCCCGTAATACTATACCCGACAGGCATAGGTGAGTTTATTCCTATTGACCTCAACAGTCCGGCATATTTATACGACCTCTCAGCTTTAGTAGCTCTGAAAAAACGATAAATAAAACGATTCAGAAGATGAGGCAGACAATACGATTTTACAATATATTTTTTATTATCAATCTCATACTCACGAAGTTCGTTTCGCCCTTTATATATTATGCTACCACTTTTATCAAAATCCTCAGGAAGAGATTTAGCAAAATGACATAAATTACTGTATTGCTTATTAACAAAGACTTTTTTTGGAGATAAGACTTTAGAAAAAGTATTTATAGCCTTAGACCATGTACGGCTATAACGAAGAGGGCCGTTAAGCTCTCTTTCAAAAAAATCAGGATAAAGAGTATTTAATGTATCAATAACCTGTTTTTTATTTTTTCTGTCGGTAATACGTTTTGACCCTTTTCTTATTCTATAATATATGCCAACCTGGGGGAGTCTTACTACCTCACCGTCATCTTTAAGTAGAGATATCCAAAACGCCCAGTCTTCGGTAGCGGTAATCTGCTCATTATATCCGCCCACTTCTATCCAGTCTGCTTTTCTGTATAAAGCACTGACAGCTATCATATTTTTTCTAGCCAGAAGAGAACGTGAAAAATCAGGTAGATTCCATCTCCCTGTACGTTCTCCTATAAATTCATCTTCTGAACAAACAACCTTAACTTCCGGCCTTGCCTCTAATACCTCTACCGCGCTGGTCAGAAAAGCCGGATGAAGAATATCATCAGAATCAAGAGGATAGATATATTTACCTCTTGCCTTAGCAATAGCACTATTGCGGGCTTTTACAACTCCGCTATTTGCTTGGGTGTATAACTCAATATTTGAATATTTAGCTTTTAGAGACTGGGCTATTTTTAATGAATTATCAGTCGAACCATCATCAATCAATATAATTTCAATATTTTTATACTCCGATGAAAGAACTGAGTTAACAGTATCTTCGAGGTAGTCTTCCATATTGAAAATTGGTATAATAACTGAAACTAAAACTTCTCTCATATATTAATAATCAAATTTTATCCAATCCTTTGGTAAGCTTATACCAATAATATTTGATTGGATTCTTATATTTCAATTGCTTCCATGGTCTGCTTCCGTGTGGTCTGTGCCATACCGGAAGGTTGGTAAATACATAATTTTTAAATCCGTTTTTCAGTGACTGACGTGATATTGTCACGTCATGCCAGTTTTTGGCAGGATCAAGCTGCTCAAAGTCAAAAGACTTAAGAAAATCAAGAGACAAAAGGGTACAACAAAAGCTACAATGTTTAGTCTCAGCAAACACACTGTTTTCTTTACCTTTAGCAAACAGATAAGGATAGTTAAGATCACCATTCTCATCTACCGTCGCCGAAGCGGCAAACCCGCAGTCAGGTCGTTCATCAGCACCGTCAATCAAAGATTGTATAGTATCCTTTTTCACTATTACGTCCGACTCGATAATAAGCAGTCCCGCATTCTCGGCAATAGCTCTTTTTTGCGCTACATGAAGCACAAGCAAATAGTTTGGTGATGGAGTAGTGGTAATATCAGCAAGATTAACAAGCTCAAAACCCATATCCTGTGAAGCCTGTTGAAGAATCAGCGTATTTTTATCACTGCTAAAATCATTGTATATAGTGTACTTAAAAGGAGTCTTAATATCTGACTCCATAATTGCCTTAGCCGTTTGTAGAGTCAGTTCAATAGAATCTTTTACAGGTGTTATAATGTGAACACAATTCATCTCAATAGTTTTTATTTTTTCACTGCATAAGTGAGAATATTGGCAAATATATAAAAAAGCATCATTCCGAAGCTAATCCAAACTACGCTAAACGTATGCTATTAACTCCGGAATGATATTTTTTTATAGTGATTTTATCTCTTTCTCTATTTTATGCCATCTTTCAGTTTCCATTTTTGGACCTGTCACCTCTACTACATTACCCGAAACAACAGAACCTATAGCCGCGCATTTATCAAGAGGATAGTTTTTTGACAGTCCGTATATAAAGCCAGCGGCGTAAAGATCACCGGCTCCTGTAGTATCTATACAATTAGCTTTGTAGGCCGGTACCTCAACCATCTCATCTCCGCGTCTTACTATAGAACCTTTTGAACCCTTCTTAACCACTGCTATTTCACATTGTTTTGCTATAATCGCGGCCGATGCTTCCGGCGCAGCGTGAGTATAAGCGTAAGACTCCTCTTCGTTGGCAAAAACAATATCCATATATTCAGTCACAAGCATAGAGAAAAAGTCATGGTCTGACGCGACAACATTAAAGCTTGCCATATCAATAGACATCTTCAATCCTGCCTTTTTAGCCATCTTACAAACTTCAAGCATCAATTCGTGATCCTGCACAAGATAACCTTCTATGTGAAGCAAGTCGTAACCGTCAAACATCTCCTGTTTAAGATCAGTCGCGTGAAGCGTCGACGCCGCGCCAAGATAAGTACCCATTGTGCGCTCCCCGTCAGGGGTAATCATACACATCGCGCATCCTGACGACATATCCGCTTCGAGCAAATGCGGATGAACTCCATTCTTGATAAGATCATCTTTATAGAAAGCTCCATAATTGTCTAAACCCACTTTTCCGATAAATCCACAGTCGAGACCAAGCCTCGCAAGACCAGAAATAGTATTGGAAGCAGACCCGCCACTGGCTAATTTGGAGTTTTTATCCTCAATAAATGATACTATTTTAGATAATTCGTCTTTTTCTATCAATTTCATCCCACTTTTTATCAACCCCAATTCATGAAAGCAACTATCTGACTCTAAATTTGTTAATATATCACATAGCGCATTTCCGATTCCTAATACCTTCATTTTTGAAAATTTTTTTTTGCAAAGATATTGCATATTTCGAAAACCTGCATTACTTTTGCAATGCAATTAAGGAAAACAACTACAAAAAATGTTATTCTTAAAAGCAAAAAACACTCTTCAGTAGCTCAGTTGGTTAGAGCACCTGACTGTTAATCAGGGGGT